>NZ_JBMIRP010000001.1:0-7089 GCF_049202975.1 Ureibacillus sp. MALMAid1270
CTGACGCTCTTTTTATATTTTTAAAAGAGTTTTTTAATCTGGTATACCTCGACAAATACTGATATTAAAGGTTTTTTTAGATTGTAACTTAATTTCTGGATATTTGATTCAAATCAAAAATAGTAGACAAAGTCGAAAAAATCGACTTTGTCTACAGTCTGTGAATTAGAATAATTCTTTATTATTTCTCCAAATATGTATATTTTTATTTGGATAATTTATTATATTCTAAAATACAAAATAAAATTCAATTATCCTAAAACACTAATAAAAGAAGCAACATGGTATAATTTAACTGTGTCGCTTCTTTTTTATATGTGTTTAATAATAAGGGAATGTCTTTGTATATTTAGTTTTAAATAAATTATTGAAAAATTCCAATTATACTATTACTCCTAGTATTATGAATCCCTTATTGTGCCTGATTATTGGAAGAAGTTTCAATATTGTATCTTTACAACGAAAGAAATTGCATCATAACTTTTCCCTATAACCCTATATTTATTGCAAAAATTGCGGGGGAATTTATTTATAGATTTTCGTAGTTAATATCGAACGAAAAATTAAAACAGATACTCTCAACTTTTATTCGTGAAAGACATATTGGAGGATTTTTTATGGAACTGGAAATTTCAATTAGACCAATTACGAAAGAAAATATTAGAGATTGTGTAAAGCTCGAAGTTGCCGAAGATCAGAAGCAATTTGTGGCGAGAAATATTGCTTCGATTGCATGGGCTTATGTCGATGAGAATTTTACACCTTATGCGATTTGCGCTGGTGATGTGGTAGTGGGGCTAGTGGCGATTGAGCATATCGAAGAGAATGAGCCATATGACCGTCATTGGGTTCCGCGATTTATGATCGGCGAACAATTCCAAGGAAAAGGTTATGGAAAACGTGCAATGCAAGAAGTTATTAAAATGCTTTCCGCAAAACCAGATTGTGAGCGAATTCGTTTATCCGTCGTGCCTGAAAATTCAGCTGCAATCGAGTTTTATAAGCGTCTTGGGTTTGTTGTGACGGATGAGATGCTTGAGGATGAAAGAGTTATGGATTATTTTGTGGAGCGTTGATTAATGTTGGAATAGGAACATGTGTTTGATTCGTTGTTATTTTATGGTATAATATACTTAATTAACAAAGGGATGGGGAATTCAATATGATTCAAGAAACAAAGATTATTGATGATTTTAGTGAATTTACGTCATGGTTAAACACATTAGAGGATCTGGATGAAACATTATGGTCTAAACCAATCGCAGAAGGGAAATGGTCTATTAGTGAAATCATTGCCCATCTCATGAATTGGGATAATTACCTAATATCCGAAGTGATTCCATCTGTACAGAACGGTGGAGGAATCGAGTTTCCTGAATTTAACTCCTTCAATAAAAAGGCTTCTGATTACGCAAAATCAGGTATAACAAAATCAATACTACTTGAAGAGACAAAGGATACAAGAAATCTACTTGTACAAAAACTTAAGGAATTACCAACTGAAGTGTTAGTCAAACCAACTGCTGTACACGGTGTAACTCACGATCCACATACCGGAACACTTTATTCGCTTATTTATATTGTTAAGGAATTTATTGAGCATGATGAGCACCATAAGGGACAAGTTGTGGAGTTTTTAAAGGGAAGTAATGTTGGATAATGCTGTTGCTTTTATATGGTGATAGAGTGATTGAGAGTTTAACTGTACTTAAGCACGGAAATTTAAAGAAAGTGTCAAATAGAAACCAGCTTGGGATCAAGTGGTTACTATTGGCACTTTTTGTTTTGTAATTAGTTTAATAGTTACAATCTTTGCACCAATTGTGTACGGTTTTTGAATCCATATTTCTATATATTTTGTAAGTGTTTTTTGACCGTGTTAATTGTTATATTTAATTCTTGAGCTATCACGGGATTCGTATAGCCTTTTTTACAAGTTGAATAACCTCTTTTTCCCTCTCGGATAACAAAAGATCATCTCCAGTATTCTTACGCTCATGTAAAAGGACTGAAGCAATAACCTTCAACACTAAAAAATATAGAGGCTATTAAAGAAATTCTAAAAATTAAAAACTATGTACAGTTTTTGAGTCAGAAGCAAAAAGATGATTTGGAGAAATTTGCATATAGTTTATTACAAGATGTAAATTCCACGACTACAATCTCAGTATTCACTGTAGAGGGTTGGTTTATAGCAATAGAGAATGGCTTTATGAATTTGACTTTTCTGATACACCAGGTAATGCAAAGATAATATCACAAATGTTAAGTACCTCATTTCGATCAGTAGTTAATTTAATCGCAGAAAAAGATCGAATTATTCAACTTAAGAAACAAGCATCGTATTTATTAAGTTATGCAGATTATACTTTAGAACTTCTTCATGAAAAAAACTTTATTATGGATAGTCATGCTCATACCCATGAATATAATGTAAATAGTTGGTCAAACTTTTTGGAAAAGGGGATCAAATTTCTTAAACAGCCTAGAGATATAATTCAAGCAACAGATTTTAATCCAACAATAGTAAATACAATAAAATGTTTTGGGGCATCACTTTATCTATATAAGGAGCATAATGAAGAAAAGTTTTTGCATCTTATAGGGACTGCAGGTGAAATATCCGCCGACGAATATTTTTCGGTTGATGAAGAAGACATATTTGTAGTTGAAGCATTTACCAAAGGAGAAAGAATAATTGCATTTAGAGAAGAAAAGCAAACGATTTATTTAACCGAACCAGTAGGCAACTTTGTTTTTTGTTTACACTTTTCTCTAGATATATCTTGGAGAAGTGAAAATGTTATAGCTTACGTAGAAGAGATTGAAAGTGCTATAATAAATACTAAAGAAGAGGAATACTTCTTTAAGTTTTTTAAATCAATGATAGGAGGGATATTATGAGTAATAAATCAGTCAATTATACAAAACAAGGTTCTATTGTCGTAAAAAGATCCCCCTTAATCACTGGAAGAAAATTTGGTAAGACGCAATTGCGAAAAACAGGTAAATTTATCATAAGAGAAGCAAAAACAGGGGCATTTAAAGATTCTATGACTGCAAACATTGATTCAATTGATAGACTTCTTACTGAGTCTGAGAAAATTATGCCGCGTCCACAAAACAGAAAATCAATATAATGTTATATTCTTACAAAATGAGTATTCTTTTAATAGAGTGCTCATTTATTTTTTTGAAGTATTAGTATGTGGGGAATAGGTGTCTGTATTACACCAAAAAGTTATAGGTTATTATAACAGATTAACCCATGACACTCTCTATTATTTAGAATAATACTATTATAATGTAGCATTTGATTTAAGGTAGTTCATTCTAGGAAAGAGAAAAATAATTTGAGAGTTATTTAATTGCAAATCCACTAGAATGTAATAATAAATTCAATAATGTAATAAACGATTACCCAACTCCTGGTGGCTTCTAACAGAAAGAGTTCAAAATGGGATTAATTTTATATAATTAATTGGAAAGTGGGACACTTTACCTGTCCCTGTTGTCCCACTGAACTGCCGTAAACAAACCCTTTAACCATATGTATAAATCCTCTAATTTGCCAATTAGGCAAAAGATGATTTCATTTTCTTGTTTTGCGCGGTATTGATTGAGTGCACGGTTAAGGATTTGGAAGCTTTGATTGATTTGTAATTGTGATTGATCTGAGGTGGAGTTGGTCAAGATTCCATTTTGGGTCATTTTTTGTTCGATTAGTTTATAGAGTTCTGCGGTTGAACTTATGTTGATCGCTAGGTAATGCATATGACTTTTGGTGATGTTGCATTTTTCATAGTGGGTGTCGTCCAGTTGTGCGATAATTTGACCACGTTCAGTTGAATCCATCCAAAGTTCTATATAAGGTACATGGGCATCATGTAAGTATTCATCTAAATTGTTTATTAAGTCATATGAATCTTTTGTAACGAGTTTTGCTCTTAAGGATATGTAGTCATGCTGCAGGCATAGTTGCTCATAAATTGGATTCCACTCATACATAAATTGTTTTAGTAATTCGGCATTGGCTGCATTCTTTATTATTTCTACATAATATAGTCCATGGTCTTGTCCGTCGATGTAATTCTCATCCCATCTCCATTTAAGGTGGAGCCCCAGATTATCCTTTAAACTAGCTGCTAGCATTTCAGTTAAGTTCACTTCTGCTAATTGACTCAAAATTTCCATCATCTAAACCTCCTATCATATGTTAAATAATAGAAATTATGTTTATTCATTTACAGTTTAATAGATTTCATAACATGGGACAAGGGAGTGGGGGGATTGGGACGTTGGGGACAGTAAAAGTGTCCCAGGGTGAGGGTGGGACATTGGGGACAGTAAAAGTGTCCCATCGTGGGACATTGGGGACAGTAAATGTGTCCCAGGGTGAAGGTGGGACATTGGGGACAGTAAATGTGTCCCAGGGTGAACTTGGAACAAGGTGGGCAGTTTAACATGTCTCTTTATCGAGACATTGCACCTTATCAAAAGTTGCTTCCGAAGTGGGACAGAAAACCTGTCCCCGTTGTCCCATTTACATAGGAGGAAAAGTCATGCAGGAAAAACATCATCGTATTAGTATTATTGATTTTATTACAACAGATCACAAAACTATTTATGTAAAACTTGTAGGATTTGATGCTGAATTAGGTAATAATTTTGAAGAGGAAGTTCGATTCCTAGATGGTATGCCATACGGGGATTTAATTCATCCCGAAAGATCGACTCTTTCGGATAGTTGCAGAGAATATGTACGAGATTATTTGATTGGTATGTATAACAAGGGTGAGTTTGAATAATTATAGTGGGACGTTGGGGACAGTAAAAGTGTCCCTCCTTGATTTCAAAAATTGAATATAGAGGATATTAGATTGTTAGGGCTAGAACCGAGAAGAATGGTTCTAGTTTTTTGTGCGACGGGCAGTCGCACCATGTGCAACTACTGCACAGGATGAACTGTTAAAGGTTGGAGGATGTAACCGCGGTAATAACAACTCCCGAATCCCAGAAGGTTCATCATCTAGAAGGTGAAAGTCCTTCCTTCGGAATGCTGATATAACCGAAAGAAGACTAATCTAGGGCATCACCGTGAGGTGGTGTCTGAAGGAGATGCGGAAAATCGAGAGACCCGTAGTTGGACAAGCAGACCCAAATGCAATAAGTGTGAAGTACGGCGGCTAGGTAAGTTGGTGACTGTCCGAAAATAACAGGAAACCCCTACTAGGACTACAATTCAGAGAATCAGCCGGGTTGTGGTAGCTTATCGAGTATTGGTGCTGGGTATGTTTGGAAGGATGGTGCGATGACCCCGTGAGATCTTCATTTTAACCGAAAGGATATAGTCATATAAGGGTATCCGAAGTTGACTGTATAAATGAAGAAGTCAGACACTCTCATAGTACGGAAGTACATATATGACCAAAACATATATGGAACGGAAGGGGAGTGACCTTGTGGCTTCACGTCGCTAAAAGTGTGTAATGCCAACAGAATACGATACTTCGGTATAAACGAAACTGAATGTACACAATGAAAGGTGTGAAATAGTTTGAATGATGAATTGAAATTTAAATGGCATAGTATCTATGGACAAATATTGTTTGACCGTAAACTGTTGACAGCTTGGACAAAAGTTAAATCGAACAATGGAGCCGGCGGTATTGATGGGGAAACAATCGAAACCTTTGAAGCGAAAGCTGAAGAAAGGCTTGATAACCTTCTAACGAAACTGAGAAAGAAAGAGTATTTACCCTCACCGGTTAGAAGAGTTTATATACCAAAGAAAGATGGAAGCCGAAGACCATTGGGTATACCAAATATTGAGGATAGAATTGTTCAACAGGCAATAGTGAACGTACTAGAACCAAAATTTGAAGAAGGAATTTTTCATAAATGGTCATGTGGATATAGACCGAATTTAGGCGCCGAGCGAGTTATGCAAATTATCATGTGGAATATCGAACAAGGTTTCAATCATATTTATGACTGCGATATTAAAGGTTTCTTTGATAACATCCCGCATAAAAAGCTAATGAAAGTACTAAATAAATATATTGCAGATGGCACTGTCCTCGATATGATATGGAAATGGTTAAAAGCAGGATATATGGAGGAAGGAAAATACAACAATAATGACTCTGGCACCCCGCAAGGAGGAGTGATTTCTCCATTATTAGCTAACATTTACCTAAATGAACTTGACTGGATGTTAGATAGCCTCGAGGGAATCCGATTTGTAAGATATGCGGATGATTTTCTTATTTTTGCCCAAACGCAAGAAACTATCTTAAAAGCAGAACAAGCAACAAAGGAGAAACTTTCAGAATTAGGTCTAGAAATTTCTGTGAAGAAAACTAGGGTTATAGATTTTCGTCACGATGACTTTGACTTTCTAGGATTTACTTTTGGGCACTGGAGAAGACGTAAGAAGGACGGCAGTCCTTACTATCTTGCACACCCCAAGAATGAAACCTGGAAGGATTTCAAAACTAAGATTAAGGAAAAGACTAAGAAATATTTAACATTCAGCCAAGAAGTATGGGTGAAACGAGTAAATTCAATCATACGTGGAAAAGTGAATTATTTCCTAACTATCTGGAAAGCTATACAAGCCAACAAACAGTATGGGATGAACTCTCGATGTTTCTTTAATACATTCAAAAATGAGTTACTTCAAATTGATGGATATATTAGAAGAAGACTTAGAGTAGCCATGATACACAAACATCCTAGTCAAAGGAAAGGTTGGGCTATGTCTTCAAAATGGACCATTGAACACTTCACACGCATAGGATTAGTACCATCGTTCCAATATTATTACGGTCAACAATATGGACATACAACTGAGGATTACATTAATTACATGAAACAAAAAGGGAAAAAGAAATATGAAAACGCTCTGAAAAGAGCGAAGGAAAAAGGTCAAGAATATTTCAATCCTGAACGTGTAAGGAAAATGAACTACGCCAATAGATTAGCAACTTATTAATTCAATTAAACACATTGGTAAGCCGTATGCCTTAATAGGGCACGTACGGTTTGATGAGGGGGTGGCCATGAAAATGGTCACCCTACTCTATT
>NZ_JBMIRP010000002.1:0-7349 GCF_049202975.1 Ureibacillus sp. MALMAid1270
AAAAAACCCCCAACATTTGGTATAATGGAATTAACTAGAAACCAAACCAAACTGGGGGTAATTTTATGCTTAAAGAAAAAGATAATCAATTAAGCATCTATTCAATATTATACAATAGAATACCAGAAAACCATATGTTAAAAATACTTTATGATGAAGTAGATTTTAGTTTTATTAATAGAGTGCTTGAGAAAACATACAGTAAATATTATGGTAGACCAGCGAAAGAACCTGAACTAATGGTAAAACTTCTAGTTTTACAACGTCTTTATAAACTTTCTGATGAACGAGTGGTAGAAGACGCCTCTTTAAATTTGGCCTATATGTATTTCCTAGGAATCAATCCAGAAGATGAACTACCACATCCAAGTCTTTTAACGAAGTTTCGAAAGAATAAACTAGAAGGTAATTTAACCGTTGATGAAATTATTACTGTGGTTGTAAAGCAATGTGTAGACAAAGGAATCATTGATGGGGTTGGTATAAGTATTGATACCACTCACTCCGAGGCAAATACATTTAAATGTACTGCGGAAAGAGTTATGAAACGTCTGATGAAAAAAATTTTTAAAACAATTGAAAAGGAACACGGTGAAGTCCCTCAGGGACTAAATCAAGAAATACCTAATTATAAAGATATAGAAGATCATCATGAAGCCAAAGCAACTATGAAATCGCGTCTGGAAGAAGTGATTAGCCAAGTAGAAAAATCCATTGACTTAGAATATAATCCTCAAACGAAGCAACTTCTGAATAATGCGAAAGAAATAATAGAAGATCCTAAATTTATGGAACAAAAAGGAGTTCGTTCTATTGTAGACCAGGATGCAAGAGTCGGTCACAAAAGCAAAACTTCTCACTTTTTTGGGTACAAAACAGAATTTATGATGACGACAAACGATCGAATTATCACGGCAGTTCACGTAGGTGATGGTGCTTACGTAGACGGAACCAAGTTTAACGAGTTATTAGAATTAACGAAGAAAAGTGGCGTATCCATCGGGGAAATATATGGTGATAAAGCCTATTTTAGAAAACCAATCTTAGATAAAATAAATGAAGTTGGCGCTAAAGTATACATACCAGTAAGTGAAATGGCTTATAAGATTGATGAAGAGTTATATAATTACAATAAGGATTCTGACGAATGGTTCTGTGCTCAGGGCAATTATACAATACGAAAATATCATAAAAAAGGAAAAAAGCGGGAATCTTACAGATATTACTTCGATAAGGAAACCTGCAAGAACTGTCCTATGAGAGATATGTGTATCTCAGGAAAGACCGTAGGTAAAATCTTAGAAGTTGGAATCAATACTCCAGAATTTTATGAATATAGCCAGCAACAAAAATCAGATGAATTTAGGGAAAAATATAAAAACAGGTCTTGCCAAGAATGGAAAAATGGTGAGATGAAAAATTTCCACGGATTAGATCGTGCCTTAGGGTACGGTCTAAAAAGCATGACCTTACAAGCCAAATTAACTGTATTAGCAGTTAATTTAAAGAGGATAGCAGCAATACTATCCTCTAAAAAGCAGGCAAAATTCAATCATATTGTTAAAATTCTTAAACAAGTAAAGGGAAATACCAAATTTAGGTATTTATGCGCCTAAATATGATAATCTAAATCGAAAAAAGTTCACTTTTTCAGTGCCTTCAGACTGTCCCCAACGTCCCACTGCACCAACTGGGACAGAAAGACTGTCCCCAATGTCCCCCGCACCCCCAATGTCCCCCGATGTCCCGCACCCCCAACGCCCCTCTAATGTCACGATATGACGTATTTGAGAAGTGTAAATTTTCACTCCTATGTTAGAAATTCTCCCACCAAAGACTCATTTTATTTATAAATTAATAGACAAGCTCATATGTATTGTAAGATACCAATTTATGAATAGATTTTGTCTTTCATAGAGTCGTATCGATACACTGTGTTGAGGGGGATGTCCATTGAAGAAAAAAAGAAGTAGTAGGTTTTTTAGTCTATTTCTAGTACTAGCTATGGTCTTTAGTTTGTTTAGTCCGACTATGACTGCTTCAGCAAATGAAGTACTACCGTTCAAACAAAACAGCCAGAGCGAAAGTATGCTGGAGTTAAAGGCAGCTGTCACTGAACAATTAAACGTGATCCATGGTGGACCTAAGCTCCATGTAGATTTGCAGAATTTGTCTGGCAACCAAGAAGTTTCAGTCATCATTCATTTATCAGAAAAACCAGTTGCTCTTGAAAAGGGGATTAACAAGTTAAAAGGAAAGTCCTTTTCAGCAACACAAGAAAAGCAAGTAAAAGCAAAAGTACAAGCACAACAAGCAAGTGTAAAAAAACAATTAGGTCTTAAAAAGATTGCAATTAAAGAAGGATATACATTTGATACTGTATTAAATGGTTTTGCAGCGGTTGTAAAAGCCGATGATCTTCCAAAACTACTTACAGTACAAGGCGTTACGTTAGTTGAGCCTGACGTAATCGTACATGCATTGGAAGAGCCTCAAAACTCTGAATCTACTATTCCGTTGAAAGATGGAAAAGTAGACGCAATGATGAATACAAGTATCGACTTCTTAGGTATCGAAAAATTATGGGCTGAAGGATATCAAGGTCAAGGCATTAAAGTAGCTGTTCTTGATACAGGTATTGATGCGGATCACCCAGAATTTAAAGATATTTATAAAGGCGGAAAAAACTTCATTCCAAATTCATCTACTTATACAAGAGAACGTTCAGAAGATGATGCCTCAGAAACTTCTCCTGTAGAACGTCCTGCAGGTACTCCAGAATTTAATGCGAATGGTAGTGCATTCTACACATCTCACGGTACACACGTTGCAGGAATCATTGCAGCAATTGGTGCAAATGAGTATGGAATTAAAGGTATTGCTCCTAAAGTAGATCTTTATGCATACCGAGTACTTGGTGCATATGGAAGTGGAGCTACTTCCGGTATCATCAAAGCGATTGACACTGCTGTTATTGAAGAAATGGATGTTATTAACCTATCTTTAGGTGGGGGATCTAACACTGAAACAGACGCTGGTTCATTCGCAATTAATAACGCTATGATGGCTGGGACGATTGCAGTTATTGCAACTGGTAATGACGGTCCAGAACGCGGAACGATGGGAACACCAGGTACATCTCGTTTAGGTATTGCAGTTGGTAACACAACAAATCCAGAAACAATTTACAGTGGTGAAGTAAATGTTACGGTTGGTTCATTTAACTTAACGAAAAAATTGCAATTAATGGGAACAACTTTCGGCAAGGATTTAGCAACACAACTTCAAGGGGAATATAAAATCGTTGCTGTTCCTGGCCTTGGAGAAGAAAAAGATTATGAAGGAATAAATGCGGAGGGAAAAGTAGTATTAATTTCCCGTGGTACAATTCCGTTTGTCGATAAAATTGCCAATGCAAAAGCAAATGGTGCAGTCGCAACTATTATTCATAACTTCGCAGGTGGAACAAATGCACCGAATCCATCTGGTACTTTACTAGGTGATGCATTTGAATTCATCCCAACATTTGATATGTCTCAAACAGATGGAGATGCAATTCGTGCAGCATTACAAAATGGAACTGGAACGGTTTCATTCGGTAATTTTAGTTCAACTACGACAACTGGAGACGCGGTAAATGATTCAAGTTCACGTGGACCGTCAACTCCAAACTTTGACATTAAGCCAGATGTAACTGCACCTGGTACAAATATTATGTCTACAATTCCAATGTATAAAGCAGATTTCCCAGAAGCTGTATATGATGAAGCGTATGCACGTAAAACGGGTACGTCTATGGCAACACCACATATTGCTGGGATTGCAGCTCTTGTTAAGCAAGCGAATCCAGATTGGACGCCATTTGATGTGAAGGTTGCCCTTTCAAATACAGCGAAACTATTGGATACGAATAAATATGATGTGTTCGCACAAGGTGCAGGACGTGTTGATGCATACGTAGCAGCTCATCCAAATGTACTTGCTTATGCTCTTGATACGGCTGTGTTAGATGGAACTGGAGCAATCGTTGATAACTTGAAAGGTACGGTTACTTTCGGTCCACAGCCATTAAAGGATGGGAATGTTTCAGTTACGAAACAAATTCTTGTTAAGGACATCAAGGGTAACGCTGGAGATTATACAGTCACTGTGAATACAACTAAGACATACGGTGATGCAAAAGTAACAGTTGATACACCAACATTCACTTTAAGTGGTGAGCAATTAATCAATGTTACATTAACGGCTTCTCAAGCGGATGCTCCGGCAGGATCTGAAATTCTTGGTTATATCCATATTAATGGTGGAGGTTCTGAGATTTCATTACCATTTGCAGCGGACTTCGGTGGTGTAGCTGCGACAGAGATTAAGAATATGGCAATTACTGAAACCGATCTATCATTCGATGGAGATGGTGTGAAAGATTCAGCTGTTCTTTCATTTACGATTACAGGGGATGTTGCGACAAACTATATCGAGCTTTGGGATGTTATGAATCCTAATGGTGGGGTATATGGAGACGGGTATATAGGATATTTACATGCTGGTTCTTCTCTAGGAAAAGGATCGTATTCGCTGAATGTTTCTGGGCAGTACAGACCGTGGGATGGTACACCTGCAACAAAAATTCCTGATGGACTATATACGATCGATTATACTGCACAAGCAGCCAATGGTGTGATTAGTGACTATGTAGGACCAATTGTTGTGAAAGAGACTAAGCCAGTAATTACTGGTACAGTGAGTGATGGAACAGTGACTGGACAAGTGACAGACAAGTATATCGATTATAATGCTGAGTTAGTTAAATATGGTTTAAGCTATAATTTAAATGAAAAACTAAAAGCTTCTTATGTGGCTACGACTAACGGAGTAGACGCTGAACCAGTACCATTTAATTTAGCACAAAACGGATCGTTCTCATTCGATATTCCGGCCGGTGCTGAATCTGTAACAGTTATCATTAATGATGCTGCAGGTAATAATGGCCAACAAGCATTTGAAAATGATGTGAAACCAGAACCAGTAGTGACACTTTCAGTTGATCCGACGACACTTGATTTAACAACTGGTGAAACAGCTCAATTAACTGTTACTGAAACTTCTACGCCAGTGGTAGGTGATCCAACAGTGACAGATGTGACTGGAGTGGCTACTTATGTGGTTGCTGATGAATCGGTTGCAACTGTTGAAAATGGTTTAGTAACAGCAGTAGGTGAAGGAACAACAACAATTACGATTACTCATGGAGAAAATGTAGTGACTGTTTATGTGACTGTAGTTGATCCTGTTGTTATCGAACCAGGAGTTAAATTAGTTGCGAATTTAACGGAAGTTGACTTGGAATTAGGGAAAGAAGTACAACTGACAATTAAAGAAGTGACAACAAGAGCAGATGGAAGTACAAGTGAAAAAGATGTTACAAAATCAGCAAAATACAATGTAGCGGATAAGAAAATTGTTTCTGTTAAAAACGGTTTAGTGAAAGCTAATAAAGTAGGTACTACTACAATTACTGTGAAAAACGGTAAAAATGAATTAACAATTAATGTAACGGTTTCAGATGCAGGTACAACTGAACCAGAACCTGGCGACAATGAACCAAAAGTATCATTAGTTGTTGACCAATCAGAACTTTCATTAAAAGTTAAAGAAACTGCACAACTAGTAGTAAAAGAAGTAACAACCGCTGCTGATGGTAGCACAACAGAAA
The DNA here is from genome assembly GCF_049202975.1 of Ureibacillus sp. MALMAid1270. Lineage (NCBI taxonomy): Bacteria > Bacillati > Bacillota > Bacilli > Caryophanales > Caryophanaceae > Ureibacillus > Ureibacillus sp. MALMAid1270. The sequence continues at coordinate 5,714 of NZ_JBMIRP010000002.1, forward strand.
AAGACGTAACGAAACAAGCTTCCTACTCTAGCAAAGGACCAGTCATCAACGTAAAAAGCGGCCTAGTTACAGCAAAAAAACCAGGAACTCAAACAATCACTATCCAATACGGCCAAAACAAAGCCACTGTAGAAGTAGTCGTGACGAAATAACTGGGTGGTGGGACATTGGGGACAGTAAAAGTGTCCCACCAGTTTTTTACAGATAGCTTGAAACGATAGAGTAATGTGGCCCACCTGATAAATTTCAGGTGGGTTTTATTGCTTACTGGGACATTGGGGACAGTAAAAGTGTCCCACTAATTTTTTACAAACAACATTAATTTAGAATCCAAATCTTTATGAAGAAATGGAAACATTCTGGTGGGACAACTTACCAGATCTTATCAACACAAATCGGTTGAGATATTTTATTTCCCAACTATAATAGACTTGAGGAGGTGAAATGAGATGAGTAACGGAAAATCAGAAGAAATGCTTTCCCAGTTAATTCGAATGGTGGGCACGATTCAACCAACAATAGAAGGTTTAAAATCCGAAATCACGGAGATTAAAGCTGACATTGGAGGAATAAAATCCGAAATCACGGAAATGAAATCCGACATCGGAGAGATCAAATGCGAACAAAAAAGCATTAGAGAAGAACTTCAAGAATTGAGATATAGACAAACTCAATTCGAATTAAAATCTGAAAATCGACATCAAGAAGTCATGCGGGCAATTCACTCTTTGAAGGCGGATCAAGATTATATCTTTCAGAAAACAATTCGAAATGAAAGAGAAATTGAAAAGTTAAAGAAACAATAATTGTTAAACAGCCTCGATAACCTAATCTAAAATACCTCAAATGTGGTCAAGCCTCGTGTTTTATGAAATCCAATGAAAAATTGTGTACCAGGTACACGAAAAAGTTTGTACCTGGTACAGTTGTGAAAATTTATTTTATTCCCCCTTAATTCATTCAATTTTAGATGATTAACCAATATCTTATATATATTTCCTCTATCTAACCACCCAAAACGACTCAGCAGCACCACCTTTGATTTATTTCCTAAAAAAGGAATTTAATAAGGATTTATCGAATTTAAAACTGAAAATTACACTCTAATGGGGGATAAATTTGTATGAAGAAGATAATAAAAGTTTTGCTTACATTTGCTCTATTATTTGGTTTTTCATTTAGCTACACGGAACATGCTGAAGCTATAGCAAAAGCAGTATCCTACAGTAATTGTACTGAATTGAATAAGGTGTATAAGGGTGGGGTAGCAAAAGCAGCGAATATAATAAATAAAGGCGGAAAAACGAAATACAAACCTTTTGTATCGCTCGAACTTTATAATGCCAATAAATCAAAGGACCGTGATAAAGACGGGATTGCTTGTGAAAAATAGATTAAAAGAAATTGAGGCAACACTGAGCTGAGGCTTGGTGTTGTTTTTTTGCTGTTTTTTGGTGATGAATTCATAATCCCTTATCCCCTTATTGTCACAGTGGGACAGAAAACCTGTCCCGAAGGCACTGAAAAAGTGAACTTTTTTCGATTTAGATTATCATATTTAGGCGCATAAATACCTAAATTTGGTATTTCCCTTTACTTGTTTAAGAATTTTAACAATATGATTGAATTTTGCCTG
>NZ_JBMIRP010000003.1:0-6277 GCF_049202975.1 Ureibacillus sp. MALMAid1270
TACTTTTTTCCCTTCGCCCTCAAAAACAAGGCGCAACCTTTTCGGAATGTTTGTCAAGAGCGATTGTCCTCTCGTTCGGAGAATGATTTCCGCCCTGAACTATTGTGATTTTCAGTTTTTCATAGAAGTTTTGACACTACCGTTTTATAAGTTTAGTTTTGCCTGTTATTAAATTGCTATGTAAACAAAAAAATCGGAAACTACATTTACATGCAGTTTCCGACTTATATTATTTTTTTATAAACATTTGTGTCCAGATGTTACCATTTGCAACATATCCTACACCCATATGAGTAAAGTTAGAGTTTAAAATGTTTGCACGGTGACCAGCACTATTCATCCAAGCATTTACTACTTCTTGTGGAGATCTTTGTCCTTTTGCAATGTTTTCTCCAGCTGCTTTGTAGTTAATACCGTATGCTTTCATCATATCAAATGGTGATCCATAAGTAGGACTATTATGGCTGAAGTAACCTTTTTTCGCCATATCTTCTGATTTGTGTTCTGCTACTCTAGCAAGCTCCCAATCATTTTTCAATGCTGGTAAACCTGCTTTTGCACGCTCAACGTTGACTAAACGAAGTACTTCTTGTTCATATGCAACGCCTTCTTGAGTAGGAACGTTAATTTGTTGACCTGGGTAGATTAAATTTGGATTTTGTAATTGTGGATTTGCATTTATTAATTCTTTTACGCCAGTTTGTGTTTTTACTGCGATTTTCCATAAAGAATCGCCTGAAACTACTGTATATGATGAGCCTGCTGCGAAAGCAGTTACTGGTATTAATAATGAAAGTGATAGAACTGATGCAATTACACCTTTTTTCAAGTTTTTAAACATCTAATCAATCCTTCCTTGTTGATATAATTCTATGATAATAGCAATCTAGCACTATTTCATTGCAAAAATTATGGTATGATTATTTCAAAGATGTTACAATAATATTATTAAGAAGGGTGACTATTGTAGCATCAATGGTTTGATAGATTTACATTTTGTAATATTACTAAAAAGTATTATAAAATTTTTATTTGTCATTTCATAAAATCATGTTATTTTTCCATATTCTATACGATATTTTTTCCAAAAAAAGAGAGAAAGCAATATTTTTTGCTTTCTCTCTTTCTAATTACTTATCAATATTACATAATCATTACTTAATAATTACTTAATAATTTTACTAATTGCTTTAAATGCGTCGCCTTTAGCTATTTGCTGCATTTCATATAAGGCCATTTCAACCGTAGTTAATTTCGCACCCATTTGCTTCATCTTTTCAATACCGATTTCACTGCTTAATGCTGTTCTTGAAGATACACAATCAGCTAATACTTCAACATCATAGCCACTAGCTAGTAATTGTGCTGCCGTTTGATAGACACAAATATGTGTTTCAATTCCAGCTAACAACACTTTCTTGCGTCCCGTTGCTTCCAACTGTTCTACAAATTCTGGAGTATCATAAGCACTAAAAGTAATCTTTTCAATTGGTTTCTCATCTGTCAAATATTGCGCGATTTCTTCTACCGTTGGACCAAGTCCTTTTGGATATTGTTCAAGCCAAAGAATAGGTAACCCCAAAACTTTAGCACCCTGTACAACGTTTGCAATGTTTTGAATGACAAACTCACTTTGATCTACAATTCGGGCAAGTTTTCCCTGGATGTCGATCAAAACTAACACCGTTTCCTCTTTGTTTAACATATTCATTTCCTCCCTTTCTTAAAGAAAAGTACCCCTCACTCTCCATTATACTAAGCGAGAAATAGAAATTCATCTCAATCTTTAGCTGTCGATTGAATACACACATTACGACATGTATAGTAATAGTAGAAAGGGTGAATTGGTTGTTAAAGTTAAGTTGGTTAATAAGTTTAGGAATTTCGTTATTCGGTTTTTTAATGATTGAACATTTTTTTACAATCCAACCCGAAGGAACTTCAGGGAGTGGAAACTTAGGTGCAGTTGGTATCGCACTTGTTCTTCCTTTTTTAATACTGAGTCTCTTTACGACTTTCCGATATTTATCTACATTCGTCAATCAAACGAAGGACCCTTTAAATCGGGTCTTTACAATAATTAGCATGATTGTATTATTAAACATTTTTATTTATTTTGCTTATTCCTATCAACAGGATGTATTTGAATCTTTAGGTGGCTCTACTTCAAATCCAAACTCACAGATTTATCAATATCCGTTATTAAATCAATATACAAATCATATTTTCTTTAACTTTTACACTTTCGGACTTGTACATACGTTTAGTGGACTAATTGGAAGTAGTGTTGGTTGGTTTAAACCTAAAAAAGAAGAGTCTCTCGAGGTATAATCTCGGGAGACTCTTCTGTTATTAACTAGTATTATCTCACTTCTGCTCCAGCTGCTTCTAAAGCTTTTAACACTTTGTTATGTGCGTTGGTCACTTCTTCATCTGTTAAAGTACGTTCCGAATCGAAGTAAGTTAACGAGAAGGCAACAGATTTTTTACCTACTTCCATTTTCTCACCTTCGTAAACATCAAATACTTTCACGTCTTTCAATAACTTTGTTCCTGCATTACGAATAACACTTACAATTTCACCTGCTGGTTTCTCACGGTCAAGAACTAAAGCGATATCACGTGTAATTTCTGGGAAGCGCGGAACCGGTAAATAAACTAGAGATTCCGTTGTTGCATTTATAATTGCATATAAATTCAACTCAGCTACAAATGTTTCTTTTAAATCTGCATTTTTACGTTCTGCTGGATGTAAACCACCGATGATTCCGACTCTTTCTCCATCTAAAAGAACATTTGCAGTTTGACCTGGGTGAAGTCCATCTACAGAACCTTTTTCATAAGAAACACGATCCGTTAAACCAAGTTTTTCAAACAATGCTTCTACAATACCTTTTGCAACGAAGAAATCAACTGGACGTTTTTCACCTTGCCATGCATTGTCTACCCACTTACCAGTAAGAATAATCGCTAAATGCTCTTCTTCATATGGAAGTTCTTCCTCAGTTTTACCTAGGAATACTGATCCGACTTCATATAATGCAACTGAATCAGCTTTACGAGCAACGTTATAGCTTGCCGCTTCAATTAAATGAGGAATTAAACTTTGACGTAATGTTGTACGTTCTTCACTCATAGGCATTAATAATTTTGTTGTATCTTCAATTTTTAATGCGAATTTTTGTGATAACTCCTCAGAAGTTAATGAATACGTTACTGCTTGTAATAAGCCCGCGCCTTCCATTACATTACGAACAGTACGACGTTTTGCTTGGTAAGGAGTTAAACCACCTACAGATACTGTACCTTCTGGTAAAGTCTTCGGGATTTCATCGTAACCGTATAGACGAGCAATTTCCTCTACGATATCTTCTTCAATTTTAATATCTTGGCGTCGTGTAGGTGCATCAATAATTAATAAACCATTAGCAGCTTCAACATCGAATTGTAATCGATGTAAAATTGAAAGCATTTCCTCTAAAGAAATTTTCATGCCAAGTCTAGTATTAATGAAATCAGGTGATACAACTACACGTGTTGGTGTTTTATCTAATTGATCGACTAAAACAGTTCCTTCTAACACTTCACCGCCAGCTAATTCTGAAAGTAATTGTGCCGCTCTTTCAGCTGCTAGTAAAACACGATTTGGATCTACACCTTTTTCAAAACGTGCTGAAGAATCAGAACGTAATCCTAATTCTTTTGAAGTACGACGAACTGAGAATCCGTCAAAATATGCAGCTTCGATGACAACCGTTGTCGTTTCACTTGTTACCTCTGAATTTGCACCACCCATTACACCTGCTACTGCAACTGGTTCTACACCATTTGTAATAACAAGGTTATGAGAATTTAATGTGCGTTCTTGATTATCTAATGTGACGATTTTTTCGCCTTCTTTTGCTAAACGTACAACGATTTCTTTTGACTTTAATGAATCATAATCAAACGCATGTAACGGTTGACCGTATTCCATTAAAATGTAATTTGTTATATCGACTACATTATTGTGAGGACGAATGCCTGCTGCCATTAAATAATGCTGTAACCAAAGTGGTGATTCAGCAATTTTAACGTTTTTAACTACTTTAGCTGCATAAAGAGGATTCAATTCTGGCTCTTCAGTACTTACTTTAATATAGCTTTCAGCACTTTCAGCTGAAGTTGGATATTTAATCTCTGGAAGTTTCACTTCATCAGATAAAATCGCTGCAACTTCATAAGCAACACCTAGCATTGATAAAGCGTCCGAACGGTTTGGTGTTAAGCCAAGTTCTAACACGATATCTCTTAACCCAATAAGTTCTAATGCATCACTACCTGGAACTGCCTCTTCAGGTAATACATAAATTCCATCCGCGTATGCTTTAGGAACAGTACGCCCTTCAACACCTAATTCTTGAAGAGAACAAATCATTCCGTTTGACTCTACTCCGCGCATTTTTGCTTTTTTAATTTTAATGCCACCTGGTAGACGTGCCCCAGGAAGAGCAACGATTACCTTTTGACCAGCTGCTACATTTGGTGCACCACAAATAATTTGACGTACATCACCTTCGCCAACTTCAACTTGGCAAACATTTAATTTATCTGCATCTGGATGTTTTTCTTTTGAAACGACATAACCAACAACAACGTTTGTCATTCCTTGAGAACGATCGATAACTGCATCGACTTCAATTCCAGAACGAGTAATTTTTTCAGCTAACTCGGACGGGTCGATTCCTTCTATATTGACATATTGCTTTAACCAATTTAATGATACTAACATTTATTTTGCACCCCTTACCCTTCTGTTCGGTGGAATTGAGATATGAAACGATTGTCATTTGTATAGAAATGACGAATATCTTCAACACCGTATTTCAACATGGCGATACGTTCTGCACCGATTCCAAATGCGAAGCCTGAATATTTCTTTGGATCATAGCCACCCATTTCTAATACGTTCGGATGTACCATACCAGCTCCTAAAATTTCTATCCAACCTGTATGTTTACATACGTTACAGCCAGATCCACCGCATTTGAAGCAAGAAATATCCATCTCTACAGATGGCTCAGTGAATGGGAAGAAGCTTGGGCGTAAACGGATTTCACGGTCAGCACCGAACATTTTTTTAGCCATCGTATCAAGCGTTCCTTTTAGGTCGCTCATTCGGATATTCTCACCAACAACTAAACCTTCCACTTGCATGAATTGGTGTGAATGTGTTGCGTCGTCGTTATCACGGCGGAATACCTTACCAGGACAAATAATGCGGAACGGCTCACCTTTTTTAGCAAGCATTGTACGCGCTTGAACTGGCGATGTGTGTGTACGAAGTAATGTTTCTTCAGTAATATAGAAAGTATCCTGCATATCACGTGCTGGATGTCCTTTTGGTAAGTTTAATGCTTCAAAGTTATAGTAGTCTTTTTCAACTTCTGGACCTTCAGCAATTTCGTAGCCCATTGATAAGAATAAATCTTCAATCTCTTCAATTACTCGAGTTAAAGGATGACGATTTCCTGAACGTACAGGACGTCCTGGTAATGTTACGTCGATTGATTCTTTTTCTAATTGTTCTAAGATTGCTTGTTCTTCTAATTGTGCAATCTTTGCTTCTAACTGTACTGTTACCTGCTCACGTACTGTATTTACAAGAGCACCCATTTTTGGACGTTCTTCAGGAGATAATTTCCCCATTCCTTTTAATAAGTCCGTAATTGGCCCTTTTTTTCCTAAGTAAGCAACACGAACTTCATTTAATTCCTTTAAGTTCGAAGCAGCTTCAATTTTCGCTAAAGCTTCTTGCTCTAACTGCTTTAATTGTTGTTCCATCTTTAATTTTGCCTCCTTCATTAATTCGGTGATTATAAATAGATTTTCTCAATGCGGTGAGTGGGTGGCTATGCGCTTCTTTGTGTCACGAATTAATCTACTTTGTGTCCGATTCGCTCTACTTTGTGGCGTAATCGACCACTTGTGTTGAGTCGATCTACTTTGTGATGAAATTGCCCTACTTTGTGGCGGAATCGATCTACTTTGTGACAATATCGCCCTACTTTGTGGCAGAATCGACCACATACGTTGAATCGCCCTACTCTATGACATAATCACCCACAGCCACGATTCATCACCAGTTTCCAATACAAATCGAGTAGGAGACTAGCCATTAATTGGCTAGTCGACCTCTCACACCACCGTGCATACGGTTCCGTACACGGCGGTTCAATAACTTAAGTACCTATGCTCATATAGGTTATTTAGGTCTTTTATTCCCCACTTAATGAGC
>NZ_JBMIRP010000004.1:0-17360 GCF_049202975.1 Ureibacillus sp. MALMAid1270
CATTAAGTGGGGAATAAAAGACCTTAATTTCTTATATGAGCGTCGATACTTAAGTTATTGAACCGCCGTATACGGAACCGTACGTACTGGTGGTGTGAGAGGTCGACTAGTCAATTAATGACTAGTCTCCTACTCGATTAGCTTGGATTTGTAGCATTTTGTCCTGCTTGGCTTGCGTTTTGACCATACTTATTTTGGTAGTTTTCATTAAATGCTTTCATTAAGCTGTCACCATCCATAAACTCATCAAATGATGAGGCCACAGCGTCTTTCACATTGGAATTAATAGCAGCTGTTAGCGGGCAATATAAGAAAATACCCTCTGCTACCTTCATCGCACCAGCAGCAATAAGTGCAAAACCTAAACCTTTACTATCACGTGCAAGATGTGCAGTTCCCATTGCAGTCATTGCAACTCCACAAATTAAGCGCATAAAACCATTGCGTTCTGAAATATTTTCTTCCATTAATGACATCTCCTTTCATGAAGTAACATAAATATTCCTATAGAAATACTTCACTTTGAAATTTTGCTGTGATACGATAAAGTGAAACTCAATCAGTTTTTTACTGATTGATAGTTGAAACAATCGGGGTGTTAGTGTCCGTTAACTTCCACCTACACAATCATTGTTTCATAGGTATCATTTTAATGGTGGAGTCTTACGGACAGTTACACCGGGATAATATCAACAAGGTTTGCGTAAAATAATTTAACGCAATTTTTTGCAAAGTTAGTATGTGCGTATATAATGTGATTAACAGGATTAAATTTTTGAATAATTGGAAGGGAGTGTAAGTAAATGGCTGAATCTACTTGGAAAATTGAAGACATACGTAAGCAAATTGCGGTAATTGATGGCGAAGCTGCACCTACCATTGTTTTAAAAAACGCCAGGTATCTACATAGTATCTTTAAAAATTGGTTAGTAGGAAACATTTGGATTCATAAAGATCGTATCATTTATGTAGGCGATAAAATGCCTCTTAATTTAACAAATACTGAAGTAATTGATTTAGATGGTAAAACAGTTGTGCCAGGTTATATTGAACCACATGTACATCCATTCCAGCTTTATAACCCGTATTCATTTGCAGATTTTGCTTCACAAACAGGTACAACAACATTCATAGCAGATAATATGACATTTATGTTATCACTTCCAAATAAGAAAGCGTTTGCAATTATCGAACAATTAAAAGCATTACCTTTTTCATTTTATTGGTGGGTACGATTTGATTCTCAAACAGAATTAGAAAATGAAGATAAGCTTTTTACTAACAAGTCAATTTTTGAATGGTTAGAACGAAAAGATACGATTCTTGGTGGAGAACTAACTGGTTGGCCAAGGTTACTAAGTGGGGATGATCAGTTACTATATTGGATCCAATCAGCAAAGAAAAAAGGAAAGAAAATAGAAGGGCATTTTCCAGGAGCTTCCGAGCGTACACTTGCTAAGATGAGCCTATTTGGTGCAAATGGTGATCATGAATCAATGACAGTTGACGATGTTGAAAAGCGAATTATGCAGGGATATGCGGTTACATTACGTTATTCGTCAATACGTCCTGATTTACCTGATATGCTTAAAGGGATACTTGATAAGAAATTAGATATTTTTGAACATTTAATGATGACAACTGATGGCTCAACTCCAAACTTCCATAAAGAAGGTGTGATGGATCTATGTATTAAAATTGCTTTAGAAGCCGGTGTAAATCCAATTTTTGCATATAATATGGCTTCTTATAATGTAGCAAAATACTATAATATGGATCATTTACATGGACTTATAGCTACTGGTCGCTTTGCAACTCTTAATATATTAAAAGATGAATATAATCCTACTCCAGAAGCGGTATTGTCTAAAGGTGTTTGGCTGAAACGTAATAACGAAAAAGTTGATGCATTTACTCCTATTAATTGGGATATTTTTGATAAACTAAATATATCATTTGATTTAACAGATAACGATTTCCAATTCTCTATGCCAATTGGTATTGAAATGGTTAACGATGTTATAACAAAACCTTACCGAATTAATGTAAAATTAAATCAAAACGAGCTTTCTACTAAACATGACGAATCTTTATTAGTATTAATTGATCGAAATGGGAAATGGCGTGTTAATACTATGCTAAAAGGCTTTGCTACTCATGTGAAAGGCTTTGCTACATCCTATACAAATACAGGTCATATTATATTAATAGGTAAAAATATTGATGATATTAAGAAAGCGTTCGATGAAATGAAAAAATTAAATGGTGGAATTGTATTAGTTGAAAATCAAGAAGTCATTGCATCTATACCACTTACAATTGGCGGAACGTTATATGATGGACCAGTTGAAGAATTAATCGAAAAAGAAAATACGCTCATTTCAGCTTTAAAAGAACGAGGCTATCATCATTCAGATGCGATTTATACGTTGTTATTCTTACAATCTACACATCTACCGTATATTCGTATAACACCAAGAGGCATATTCGATGTTCTGAAAAAGAAAGTAATGCTACCAGCTGTTATGCGTTAAAGGGGATAGAACGATGTGGAGAAAAGGTTTGTATTGTGTACTAGCAACTACAGTCATACTATCAGCATGTGGAAATGAACAAGAAACTTCAGTAGAGCCTGGTCCTATTGATACTGAGCAAGAATCAGAGGAACAAACTGGACAAGAAACAGAGGTTGTTGAAGAAGAAATTCTATTACCTTATCAAACACCTTTTACTGGAGAACGTGTTGCAAATGAAGCAAATATGCGTCCAATTATTGCTACCATTAATAATCATCCTGCAGCACGACCTCAATCTGGTTTAGGATCTGCTGACGTTGTCTATGAAATGTTAGCAGAAGGAGATGTCACTAGGTTTTTAGCTTTATATCAATCAGAATTACCAGAAAAAATTGGACCAGTGCGTAGTGCTCGGGACTATTTTATTGAAATCGCATTAGGCTTAGATGCGTTCTATATTGCCCATGGCTATAGTCCTGAAGCACAATCCATGTTATTTAGTGGAGTCATTGACAACATAAATGGAATGCAATATGATGGGACTCTTTTTAAACGTTCAAGTACACGAAAAGCTCCACACAATTCCTATATTTCAGGTGAAAATGTGAAATTAGGGGCAGAAAAGATTGGTGCTTCACTTCTCTATCAGAAAAAAGTAGCGTATACTTATTATGAAGAAGAGGAAATTGTCAATACTGGCTTGTTAGTTAACAAAATTGAAGTAAAATATAGTAGAAATGATCAGTTCAACAGTTCTTACACTTATAACGAAGACGCTAAAACTTATTCAAGGCAATCTGGAAATATCGAAACCATCGATGATTTAACAAATGAACCAATCGCCTTATCCAATATCATCGTTATGGAGATGGATCATTCTATTATAGATAGCGTTGGTCGACGCGAAATTAACATAACGAGTGGTGGAAAAGCATATGTCTTCCAACATGGATATATGAGAGAAGTGCTATGGGAAAATAGAGATGGTTTATTAACAGCAATTGAAGCAAATGGTAGTGAAGTGAAATTAGTTCCTGGCCAGACGTGGGTTCATTTTGTTCCATCTTACCCTGGAATTGAATCTTTTGTTACCTATACAGAATAGTAATGAAAGGATGAGATTTAATGCAAATAGAAAAAATTCGTGGACATCAAACAGATCAATTATTCAAAGCGGTTCTAGAGTTAAAAAACCTAGAGGAATGTTATGAATTTTTTGATGACTTATGTACAATCAGTGAAATTCAATCACTAGCTCAACGCTTTGAAGTAGCCCATCTTCTTCGACTGAAAAAAACGTATGAAACAATTAAAAAAGAAACTGGGGCATCAACAGCTACCATTTCTCGTGTAAGACGTTGCTTTGATTATGGTAATGATACATACGATAAAATGCTTGGTCGATTGTATCCAGATGAAAAACCATTTCAAGCCTCAAAATAAATGAAAGCATAACCATCTAACAAGAACGAAATTTGTTAGGTGGTTTTATTTTTGGATAAGGGAGACAGGGTAAATTGGTGAAGAAGTTGCTGTTGAGTGGAAATGCATTGAATAAGTGAGTAATGGGACATTTCGGAGGAGGATTCATTTAGAAATGTCCCAAAACGGTGGGTTATGAGACATTTCATCGGAAAATTTAGCTGAAAATGTCTCATAACAATGGGTAATGGGACATTTCAGAGTAGAAATCGGTTGGAAATGTCCCATATTAATGGATTATGAGACATTTCACATAAAAATTCATCCAAAAATGTCCCAAAATCAATACCATACAATCACGTAGTATGGATTCAATCATACGCAACATTTACTATATGCGACTTCTTTTCGCTTTTATATAGTTTAAGATATACTTGTATTCGAGAAAAAATATAAATTGAAAAGTATTTGTAAGGTGGGAATGGAATGGAATATAAAAATTGGCGACATGTGTTTAAAATAGATCCAGCAAAAGAAATATCCGATGAAGCACTAGAAATGATTTGCGAATCAGGAACGGATGTTATTTTAGTAGGTGGAACAGACGGAGTAACAATCGATAACGTGATAGATAAATTAGTTCGGATTCGTCGTTTTACAGTACCAGTTGCATTAGAGATTTCTTCAATCGATTCTGTTACACCAGGGTTTGATTATTATTTAATTCCTTCAGTTTTAAACAGTACAGATACAAGATGGGTGAAGGATTTACATCATGAAGCAATTAAAGAATATGGTGACATTTTAGTATGGGACGAGCTGATTGCTGAAGGATATTGCGTATTAAATCGTGATTGCAAAGTAGCAAAGGAAACGAATGCAAATACAGATTTAACAGAAGAAGATGTTATTGCCTATGCCCGTTTAGCTGAGAATTTCTTTAAGTTACCAATTTTTTACCTTGAATATAGTGGTACATATGGTGATCCTAACTTAGTTTCTGCCGTAAAAGAGGTATTGAGCGAAGCAAATTTATTTTATGGTGGAGGTATTTCATCCCCAGAACAAGCACGCGAAATGGCAAGTATAGCGGACACAATTATTGTAGGAAATATTATTTACGACGATCTTAAACAAGCATTAAAAACTGTAGAGGCAGTAAAAAGTATCTCATTTGAAGCTGATAAATAATCATATTTCATGTATAATTAAGAACAAATGTTTGTGTAAATTTCGAAGCAATTTATGTAAATAGTTGAATTTGAATTCAAATAAGTTTGCCATAAGTATCGATAACTCTATTCGCAAATTCAATGTCTGAATTTAAATTCTAGTAATAAAAAGGTGGTGCATCATGGAACAATTAACGAAAAATTTACTAAATGGTATGAATCCGCAACAAGCTGAAGCGGTTAAAACAACTGAAGGACCACTTTTAATAATGGCTGGTGCAGGTTCAGGGAAAACAAGAGTATTAACACATCGTATTGCCTACCTAGTCGTTGAAAGAGAAGTGTATCCGTCTAAAATATTAGCGATTACATTTACAAATAAAGCAGCACGTGAAATGAGAGATCGAATTGATGGATTACTTGGTGCAGGTATATCCGAAAGTATGTGGGTATCTACATTCCACTCTATGTGCGTAAGAATTTTAAGAAGAAACATCGACAGAATCGGAATTTCTAAAAACTTTTCAATATTAGACTCTGCAGATCAATTATCGGTTGTGAAAAATGTCTTAAAGCAATTGAATATTGATTCGAAACGATTTGAGCCTCGCGCAATCTTAAATGCTATTAGTTCAGCAAAAAACGAATGTATTACAGCAGATCAATATAAAGCAAATAGTAATCCGAACAACCCTTATGAGAAAGTCATTGCTCAAGTGTATGAAGGGTACGAAAAAAGACTTCTTAAAAACCAATCCCTCGATTTTGATGATCTTATAATGACAACGATTCGGTTATTTGAACGTGTACCAGATGTACTGGAATTCTATCAAAATAAATTTCAGTACATACATGTAGACGAGTATCAAGATACCAACCATTCACAATATAAGCTAGTCCAAATGCTAGCTCAAAAATTTAAAAATATTTGTGTAGTGGGAGACTCAGATCAATCGATTTATCGTTGGCGTGGTGCTGATATTGGTAATATATTATCCTTTGAAAAAGATTACCCAAACGCCAAGGTCATTTTACTAGAGCAAAATTACCGTTCAACGAAGCGTATCTTACAAGCAGCGAATCAGGTTATCGAAAATAATACGAGTAGATATCCGAAAAAGCTACGTACAGATAATATGGAAGGCGAAAAAATTACCTTTTTTAAAGCAGGAAATGAGCAACAAGAGGCTCAATATGTTGTTAAAACAATAAAAGATTTAATCGAAAAGGAAAATCGCACTTTAGATGACTTTGCGATTCTTTACCGTACCAATGCTCAGTCGCGTGTAATGGAAGAAGTACTTGTTAAATCTAATATCACTTATCAAATTGTCGGAGGTACAAAATTCTACGACCGAAAAGAAATTAAAGATTTACTTGCTTACTTGCGATTAATTGCAAATAATGATGACGATTTATCACTTGCCCGAATTATTAATGAGCCGAAAAGAAATATTGGTGCTACTTCATTTGAAAGAATGGCAACTTACGCCATTGAACAAGACCGTTCTATTTTCGATGCGATGAATGAAGTCGTATTTATGGGCTTAACACCAAAAGCGATGAACGCCGTTGAGAAATTCCGTGATTTAATCGAAGGATTTACAAAAATGCAAGAATATCTTTCGGTGACAGAATTAGTAGAGCAAGTGATCGATAAAACTGGTTATCGTGAAATGCTTCAAAATGAAAAATCGATTGAAGCAGAAAGCCGTTTAGAAAATATCGAAGAGTTTTTATCTGTTACAAAAGCGTTTGAAGAACGTAGTGAAGATAAATCCCTTATCGCATTCCTGACGGATTTAGCATTAGTTGCAGATATTGACGCAATAGATAGAGAAGATACTTCAAAAGGAAGTATTATTTTAATGACCATGCACTCGGCAAAAGGATTAGAGTTTCCTGTCGTATTTATCATTGGAATGGAAGAAAATATTTTCCCTCATTCACGCTCATTAGATGATGCGGATGAAATGGAAGAAGAGCGAAGACTTGCCTATGTAGGTATAACTCGTGCTGAGGAAAGACTTTACTTAACTTGTGCACAATCACGTACAATCTTTGGTCGTTCAAGTTTTAATCCTCCATCACGATTTTTACGAGAAATCTCAGACGACATCCTTGAACAAGTTTCCATATCAAATCAGGGTAGCCAATCAGATCATCTTCCATTTAGTTCTAGCCGTGGTGGCAGAGACTTTAGTCAACGTAGAACAATTGGAAATATACAATCCCCAGCACAAGTGGCAAGCCTCAAGGCGACTGGTGGGGAGCAAGTAGAATGGAAACTTGGTGACAAAGCAGTACACAAAAAATGGGGAACAGGAACTGTCGTAAGTGTCAGAGGAAATAATGATGATTTAGAATTAGATATTGCATTCCCTGATTTAGGTGTGAAGCGATTATTAGCTAAATTTGCTCCAATAACAAAAGGATAATAATGATTCGAACTGGTGGAGGACTACGATGAACGAAAAAGAAAAACGAGTTGCAGAACTAAATAAGCTGTTACATGAGTACGGTCATGCTTACTATGTATTGGACAAACCAATCGTAACTGATGCAGAGTATGATCGTCTTTTAAACGAACTCATTGCGTTAGAAAAGGAAAACCCTGAATTCATTTATCCCGACTCTCCTACACAAAGAGTTGGGGGTAAACCTTTAGAAGGATTTCAAAAGGTAACGCATACTTATTCGATGTTAAGTTTATCAAATGCTTTCAATGAAGAGGATTTAAGGGATTTCGATCGTAAAATTCGCCAAGCAATTGGTAATGATTACTCATACGTATGCGAACTAAAAATCGATGGTTTAGCCATTTCGTTAAAGTATGAGAATGGTGTATTTGTTCAAGGAGCAACACGTGGTGACGGAACTGTTGGGGAAGACATTACGATGAATTTAAAAACAATCCGTTCTATACCACTTCGCTTAAAAGAACCTGTAACAATTGAGGTGCGCGGCGAAGCGTATATGCCTAAAAAATCATTCCAAAAACTAAATATGTTACGTGAAGAAAATGGTGAAGAACCATTCGCAAATCCGCGTAATGCAGCGGCTGGTTCATTAAGACAGTTGGATCCGAAAATTGCGGCGAGTAGAAACTTAGCAACCTTTATATATGCAATTGGTGGAGATGGCGAAGTTTATGGCATTGACTCTCATGCAGAAATGCTAGATTATTTAGAAACACTTGGTTTCCCTTCAAATAAAGAAAGACAACTATGTGCAACAATTGACGATGTCTTAGCGTTTATAAATAAATGGACAGAGGAACGCCCAAATTTACCTTATGAAATTGATGGAATCGTTGTAAAAGTTAATCGTTATGCACATCAAGATGAGCTTGGATTCACAGCAAAAAGTCCTCGCTGGGCAATTGCTTATAAATTCCCTGCAGAAGAAGTAACAACAAAAGTATTGGATATTGAGCTTACTGTTGGACGAACAGGTGTAATAACTCCAACTGCAATCCTTGAGCCTGTCTTAGTTGCTGGTTCTACTGTGGGACGCGCTTCACTTCATAATGAAGATTTAATTCGTGAAAAGGATATCCGAATTGGTGATACGGTTATTGTGCATAAGGCTGGAGATATCATTCCAGAAGTTGTAAGAGTAATCCTTGAACAACGCCCGGATGATGCAGTGCCATTTGAAATGCCAACAGAATGTATTGCATGCGGTAGTGAATTAGTTCGTTTTGAAGGTGAAGTAGCTTTGCGTTGTGTAAATCCAACTTGTCCTGCACAAATTGCTGAAGGCATTAAACACTTTGTTTCCAGAAATGCTATGAACATAGATGGACTCGGAGAAAAAGTAGTTGAACAATTACTAAGAGAAGGCTTAATAACAGACGTTGCCGATCTTTATCATTTACAAGTTGAGCAGTTAACGAGTCTTGAAAGAATGGGAGAAAAATCTGCAACAAATTTAGTGAATGCCATTGCGAAATCGAAAGAGAATTCATTAGAAAGATTACTCTTTGGATTAGGAATTCGTCATGTTGGTGAAAAGGCAGCCAAAATTCTATCTGAACAATTTGAAACGATGGATCAATTAATGATCGCAACTGTTGAAGATATTCAATCAATCCATGAAATTGGTGAAAAAATGGCTAATTCCATCGTCACTTACTTTGAAAAAGAAGAAGTGAAAATGCTCATTTCTCGATTAAAAGAAGCTGGCGTCAATATGGAGTACAAAGGTAAAAAAGTGCAGGTTGAAATTGGTGATAACCCATTCGCTGGTAAAACGATTGTTTTAACTGGTAAACTTGAACAATTGACACGTAACGAAGCTAAGGCGAAAATTGAAGCATTAGGTGGTATTGTTACAGGAAGTGTCAGTAAAAAGACTGACCTTGTTATTGCAGGTGCTGATGCTGGATCGAAGTTAACAAAGGCAACAGAATTAGGTATTGAAGTTTGGGACGAAAACCGCCTGATCGAACAATTAGAAGAAAAGTAAAGGAGTTTCACATAAATGAACCGATTTCGATGGCTTCCGTCGATAGCTGTACTAGCATTACTAGCAGCCTGTGTCCCTTCACCTGAAGAAGATGCAGAGATTTTAACAGATGAAACTGAAGAAGTTGAAACTACGATTATACCAAGTATACAAGTAGACGAAAGCTATTATAAAACGCTTATTCCATATAAAGAAAGCGCTAGTCGTGGTTTAGTTGTTTCTAATTTATATACAAAATATGATATTAAAGAAGTAGAAGCAGGCTTAATGCGTCTTTCACAGAACGTATTTAGTACAGATGATTACTTTTTCCAAGAAGGTCAATATTTAGATTCAAACACAGTAAGTAACTGGCTCTATCGGGAAAACCAAAATTCAAATTTAGATCCATCATTATGGGGTCTAAACCCTTCTAATTTAGATGCATCTGGAAATGAGATGGACCCAGAAACAAGAGCAAAAAAAGCCCCAATTTACTTGGCGCATATAGTGGAGCAAAACTACTTAAAGAAAACTGCTGACAATAAAGTTGGACTCGGTGGTATTTCAATAGGTCTTGCCTTAAACTCTATTTATTATTATCAGAAAGAGCAATATGGGGAATATTATCAGGAACCGATTCCTGATGATGTAATTGAGCAGAAGGGGAAAGAAATTGCAGAAAAAGTAATTACACGATTACGTGCTCGACCTGAACTTCAAGATGTTCCAATTGTTATTGGTCTATTCAAACAAGAAGCGAGAAATTCAATCGTACCAGGTACTTATTTTGCTTATAATGTTTCAGACAGTGGCCAAAATGGATTAGGCGACTGGCAATCAATCGATGAAGTTTATGTAACTTTCCCAACATCTGAGGAAGGTAACTACTACAGAGAAATGAATGACGCATTCCAAAACTTTAAGCAAGATATTGATAAATATTTCTCAAATTACACAAGTGTTATTGGTTCAGGATTTTATCGTAATCAGCAATTACAAAAAGTTAAAATTGAAATTCCAATTCAATTCTATGGTAAAACTGAAATTATTGGATTCGTACAATACTTGTCTGGTATCATTCTTAGCCAATTGCCGAATGATGTAATCATTGAAGTAAATATTACTTCTATTAACGGAACGGAAGCACTCATTCTTAAAGAACCAAATGAAAGTGAACCATTTGTTCATATTTATTAATGGAAATTAAAGTAGAATGATTGATTTTTTGCAAACAACATTTTCTATGACGAAACAGTGTAGTTAACATGCTACACTGTTTTTAAAATTTTATATAAAATATTTCAGTAACTGTTTCATAGGTTTGAAATGATATGGAAAATGGTCATAATTTAGAAGGTAAATAAACTAAATTGTTGTCTCACAATTATTTTTTACAATATTGACATGGACTTTCGTGTTTTAGTTCTATATTGTGATTTATGTAGAGAAAAATGGTATTATTATTGATTATTGCCATGTATTAAATTCGGAGGTGTAGAAATGGCAAAACTCTCAAAAGAAGAAGTAAAGCACGTTGCACATTTAGCACGACTTGCAATTACTGACGAAGATGCAGAAAAGTTCGCGGAACAACTTGGTAAAATTACGTATTTCGCAGAACAACTGAGCGAATTAGACACAACAAATGTTGCACCAACTTCACATGTATTGCCTATGGTAAATGTAATGCGTGAAGACATCGCAGTTAAAGGATTAGATCGTGATGTCATGATGTTAAACGTAAAAGAGCAAGAGAATGGACAGGTTAAAGTGCCACCAATTCTAGAAGATTAGGCCGTACAAGAAGGAGGGAAAACCATGACGTTATTTGAACGTTCAGCTAGAGAATTACAACAAGGTTTACATAATGGCGAATTTACAATCGCTGACTTAACAAACGAAGCATTTTCACGTATTGAGAAATTAGATGGAGATGTACAAGCATTCTTAGCTCTGAATAAAGAAAAAGCGCAAACTCAAGCAAAAGAACTAGATTCTGTTCCGAAAGGAGAACGTGGTCCATTATTCGGTCTACCTATCGGAATTAAAGATAACATTGTTACAGAAGGTCTTGAAACAACTTGTGCTTCAAAAATCTTACAAGGTTTTATTCCAATTTATGATGCAACTGTAGTGAAAAAACTGCAACAAGCAGGCATGGTTACAATTGGGAAGCTGAATATGGATGAATTCGCAATGGGTTCATCAAACGAAAATTCTGCTTATAAAACAACAAAAAATCCATGGAATTTAGAACATGTACCAGGAGGATCTTCGGGTGCTTCTGCGGCTAGTGTTGCAGCAGGTGAAATTCCTTTCTCATTAGGTTCAGATACAGGTGGATCAATCCGTCAACCAGCTGCATACTGTGGCGTTGTTGGTATGAAACCAACTTACGGACGTGTTTCTCGATTTGGTTTAGTTGCATTCGCTTCATCATTAGACCAAATTGGACCAATTACTCGTAATGTGTATGATAATGCACTTTTACTAGAAGCAATTGCTGGTGTGGATCCGAACGATTCAACTTCAGCGGATGTTCCAGTTCCAAACTATGTTGCAAATTTAAATGGTGATATTAAAGGTTTACGCGTTGCTGTACCAAAGGAATTCTTAGGTGAAGGTGTAAGAGAAGAAGTTCGCCAATCTATTAGAGAAGCACTTGAAGTATTAAAAGGTTTAGGTGCAACAGTTGAAGAAGTATCTCTTCCTCACTCTAAATATGCATTAGCTGCTTACTATATTCTAGCTTCTTCAGAGGCTTCATCAAATCTTTCACGTTTCGATGGTATCCGTTATGGTTTCCGTGCTGAAGGCGTGAAAAACTTAATGGAGCTTTATAAAGAAACACGTGCACAAGGTTTCGGTGAAGAAGTAAAACTTCGTATTATGCTTGGAACTTACTCACTTTCTGCAGGTACTTACGATGCTTACTACAAAAAAGCACAACAAGTACGTACATTAATTAAAGAAGACTACGATAAAGTATTCGAAAATTACGATGTGATTGTTGGGCCAACAGCACCAACAGCAGCATTTAAAGTTGGTCAAAACATCAATGATTCATTAACGATGTATGCAAATGACATTTTAACAATTCCGATTAACTTAGCTGGTGTTCCAGCGATCTCAATTCCATGTGGATTCCATGAAGGTTTACCACTTGGTTTACAAATTATCGGAAAACACTTTGATGAGGAAACAATCTATCGCACAGCATACGCTTATGAACAAGCAACAGACTTCCATAAGCAAACTCCTCAAATTTGGGAGGGTAAATAATCATGAATTTTGAAACAGTCATTGGTTTAGAGGTTCACGTAGAGTTAAAAACTGCCTCAAAAATCTTCTCTCCTGCACCAAACCATTTTGGAGCAGAACCAAATACAAATACTACAGTAATTGACCTTGGTTACCCAGGTGTATTACCTGTATTAAATAAAAACGTTGTTGATTATGCAATTAGAGCTTCATTAGCTTTAAATATGAAAATCAATCAACATACAAAATTTGACCGTAAAAACTACTTCTATCCTGATAATCCGAAAGCTTATCAAATTTCTCAATTTGATAAACCAATTGGTTATGATGGTTGGATCGAAATTGAAGTACCTGGTACAGATGGTAAAGAAGGTTATACAAAGAAAATCGGTATTACCCGCCTTCATATGGAAGAAGATGCTGGTAAATTAACACACGGTGATGGCTATTCTTTAGTAGACTTTAACCGTCAAGGTACTCCTTTAGTAGAGATTGTATCAGAACCAGATATCCGTACACCTGCAGAAGCGTACGCTTATCTTGAAAAATTAAAATCCATTATTCAATATACTGGAGTTTCAGATGTAAAGATGGAGGAAGGTTCACTTCGTTGTGATGCGAACATCTCAATCCGTCCTTATGGTCAAGAAGAATTCGGTACAAAAACAGAGTTGAAAAACTTAAACTCATTTAACTTTGTACGTAAAGGTTTAGAATATGAAGAAAAGCGCCAAGCAGAAGTATTAATGTCTGGTGGCGAAATTAAACAAGAGACTCGTCGTTTTGATGAAAAAACAGGCAAAACGATTTTAATGCGTGTTAAAGAAGGAACAGATGATTACCGTTACTTCCCTGAGCCAGACTTAGTTGATCTTGTAATTGATGATGCATGGTTAGAACGAGTTCGTCAGTCTATCCCTGAATTACCAGATGCTCGTAAAAAACGATATGTTGAAGAACTAGGTTTAACAAACTATGATGCAAGTGTATTAGTAGTTAACAAAACGATTTCTGATTTCTTCGATGCAATGGTAGCTGCTGGTGCAGATGCAAAATTATCTGCTAACTGGTTAATGGGTGACGTATCAGCTTACTTAAACGCAGAACAAATTGAAATTAACCAAACGAAATTAACGCCAGAAAACCTTGCTGGAATGGTAAAACTAATTTCTGATGGTACAATTTCTTCTAAAATCGCGAAAAAAGTATTCACTGAATTAGTACAAAACGGTGGAGATGCAAACAAAATCGTGAAAGATAAAGGTTTAGTACAAATTTCTGACGCGTCTGTACTAGTTCCAATTATCACGAAGATTTTAGATAACAACCCACAATCGATTGAAGACTTTAAAAACGGTAAAGATCGTGCAATCGGCTTCTTAGTTGGACAAATTATGAAGGAAACAAAAGGTCAAGCCAACCCACCAATGGTTAACAAAATCTTGCTTGAAGAGATTAATAAACGATAACATTTATTGAATGCTCATTTAACTGTTAGGGAAACCTATTAGTTAAATGAGCTTTTTTCTTTAATATGGTTAATTGATTTACTAGGACTGTGTTTATTGATTCTGTCTATATGTCCCTTATCTTGCAGACACTTCGTGAAGTACAAGAAAAATTCACAAATTAGAATGAAACCACACTATTATCCCAATCATAAAAATTGCTTTTTTTCTTTAAGTAAATGCAAAATAGAGAGAGAAAGGGGAGAATTAATTATGAAAACAGAACAACAATATTTTGAAGAATCAATGTCTATGGCTGATTACATGGAGCAAATGACAACTAACCTAAAAGAACCGAGCTTCGAGGTATATAACAACTTTAACGTGAATCCAGAAGATGAAGTTTTTGTCTTATTAAAAAACTCTAAGCCACACATACTTGCTATAACTGAAGATTGGTGTGGGGATGCAATGCTTAACAACCCAGTTATCCGCAAAATCGCAGAAGAAGCAGGGTTAGATATCCGTTGTGCTTTCCGTGATGCAGATACAGAATTGATCGATCGTCACTTAACAAACGGAGGACGAGCAATTCCAATCTACCTATTCTTAAACGATCAAGGAGAAGTTATTGCGAAATGGGGACCACGTGCACCAGAATTACAGCAATTAGTTACTGAAATGCGTGCAGGTTTACCAGACAAAGAAGACCCTCAATTTGAAGTAAAACAAAAAGAATTGTATACTTCTTTGCAGAGGAAATATGTGGATGATCCACAATGTGCAAAATGGGTTTATGAAGATATGAAAGCGGTTATAACAAAAGCGTTATCATAATCATAAAATATAAGACTTCACGTGAATTTGAAAATGTAATTAGATTAGGATGGGCAAAAAATGAAAAGAGCTAGAATCATTTATAATCCAACATCGGGTAGAGAAGTGTTTAAAAAGCATTTACCTGAGGCTTTAGAAAAGCTGGAAATTGCGGGCTATGAAACTTCTTGCCATGCAACAACAGGTGAGGATGATGCAAGGCTTGCTGCAGCTAATGCTGTCGAGAGAGGCTTTGATATTATTATCGCTGTCGGAGGAGATGGTACGCTAAATGAAGTAGTGGCTGGTATAAGCCCCTATGAAAATCGACCAAAACTAGGAATTGTTCCAACAGGGACAACAAATGATTTTGCGCGGGCAGTTCACATTCCTAGAAAAATAGATGAAGCAATTGACATTATTATTAAAGGAGATACCCTTCCTGTAGATGTCGGATTATTAAATGAGGAACGCTATTTCATCAATATTGCGGCTGGCGGTCGTATTACAGAGTTAACTTACGAAGTACCAAGTAAAATGAAAACAATACTTGGACAATTAGCCTATTATATAAAAGGGATTGAAATGCTTCCGTCTATTAAAGCAACGAACATGCGTATTGAGTATGATGACGAAGTATTTGAAGGAGACGCTATGTTGTTCCTTTGCGCTTTAACCAACTCAGTAGGTGGATTTGAGAAAATTGCACCTGACGCGAGTATTAATGACGGATTCTTTACAATGATGATTTTGAAAAAGTGTAATATAGGTGATTTCGTTCGACTTGCCTCATTAGCACTTCGCGGAGAACATTTAAATGACCCGAATGTTATATATAAAAAGGCGAGAAGTGTTAAAGTAACATCTGATGAAACTATCCACCTTAACTTAGACGGTGAATATGGTGGCGATGTGCCTGCAACATTCACCAACTTAAAGCAACATATTGAAATATTCGTCCCAATTGAAGATATTCGAGAGTTGGACCGTGTATAAGGAAAAACCTGTATGTTAGAACAATTTGTTCTTCATACAGGTTTTTTTATTTTTATAGTTAGAAAGTGCCGTAAATTAATGTGTGCTTTTGGTACTAGTTAAATTATAATGTACATAAAATGGTATGCAGTTTAAAGTATTATTTATTTTACTTTTTTGAAAAGGGGAAATTGAATGGTATCTGTTTATTCTTTGCTAGTGCTTGTCCATGTATTATCTGCAATTATCGGTATAGGAGCAACGTTTTTATTCCCAGTATTGACGACTTCTGCCAAAAATTTAACTCAGTTAAAATACACATTAGCACTGATGAAAAAAGCTGAAAACTATCCGAAAGTTGGAGGCATTTTTTTAATTCTTTCGGGACTAATTATGGGATTTTTGAACCCAACTTATTTTACAAAAATTTGGTTTACAGGTTCACTCGTGTTATATGTAGTAGTTGAAATTTTAATATATGCTATTGCAAATCGAAAAATGATGAAAGTCATCCCGGTTGTAATGGCAGCAAATGGAGAAGAAATTCCTAACGAATATAAAGTAGTTGAAAAAACAACTCAACCCATCCATATGATTGCTTCATTAATCGGAATTATAATTATTGTTTTAATGGTGTTAAAACCTTTTTAGTAAAAGCAAATATCACAGATATGATGAGTGGGATTGCAACCTACTCTTCTTTTTTTGTTTTGATTTTACGCTGAAATCTGCCTGTCACAAAACATTCTTAAATGGAACGAATTTCCTGAAAATATTTAAATAATAACTCAACTTTCGCACCAATAAAGTAGGTGATCCACGTTGATTGTTAAAGGCCTGCGGCCTTTTCATTATGTTACTTGACAATGTTAATGAAAAATGAAAAACACCTCGTTCTTTTGGTATAGTGTAATTGATTAGAAAACACTACCATACAGAAGAGGTGCTCCCTATATGATAGACCAAAATAGCCAATATAATCAACTGCCAAATGAACTTGATTCTGTTTTTTCTGAGCTGGAAATGTATAAACATTTACGCAAGGCTGGAATTAAAAAGTCCTTTGGTCTCAGCTGTTCTTACTTATTTCAACTCATTTTTTGTTTGATATTTCAACATAAAAATTGGTACACCCTTCTTGATTCAAAGAAGGCAGACAAGTTTCCTGCCAAGGATTCTGTCTATCGTTTTTTAAATCAATCAACATTTAATTGGCGCCGTTTCTTACTGCTATTAAGTACCTTTACAATTAAGAAAGTGAGTCGCCTTACTGACAAAAGTCGTCCAAAAGTGTTCGT
>NZ_JBMIRP010000005.1:0-11045 GCF_049202975.1 Ureibacillus sp. MALMAid1270
TTGTCACTTCCTTTTTGGGTAGTTTTGTGTGTGGTAACCTCAACTAACACCAAAATTAAGGGGGTGGCAAGTTTTTTTGCGTAAAAGACTGTAAAACCAACAATTATTAGCGATTTATATAAATTATTTTTGACAATACGAGATATTAGGGGGAGATGTCAAAAATGAAAACGATAAAAGACATGAAAACTTTTGAAACAACTACATCAGAATTACTAATCGTAGGTGTAAGAAAAAACTCGAATCTCATTAAAGGGTGGGATCAGTTTATTTCGTTTTTTGGAAACTCAATAGAAGAGTGGATCAGAGAAGGAGATATTCAAACAGATCAGAAAAAACTAACGAAGATTCCTGTAAAAACTTCAAATTCTAATGTAAAACGGGTTTTATTTGTTGGTTTAGGAGATCAGAAAAAATTAACAGAACAACTTTTAAGAGAGACTTTTGGATTAGTTGGTAAAGAATTAAAGAAATTGAAAGCAAATAGCTTTTCTATTTGGTTAGAATCATTTACTGCTGCGCCAATTGATGAAAACGATATTTCGTTTCTTTCTGCAGAAGGAATTGGAATGGGTTACTATACAATTCCTAACTATAAAACAACTTCAAATGAACCAGATACAACAATTGAAACTGTTGAATTCGTGACAGAAGCAGATATCGACGAAGTAGTTTCAAGCTTTAATGTAGGGAAAGTGTATGCTGATTCAGTAAATGAAGCAAGAAGCCTAGTAAATAGACCACCGAATCTTCTTACAGCACCAGACCTTGCTGATTATGCTGTTCAGTTAGCAGAACAGTATGGATTTGAAGTGGAGATATTAAACAAAGCAGAGCTTGAAGAGCTTGGAATGGGTGGCATTTTAGCTGTTAACCAAGGATCTTCTATCGAGCCTCGTATGATTACGTTAAAGTATCAGGCTAAGGAAACTTTTGAAAATGTTGTTGGTTTAGTTGGTAAAGGTGTAACGTATGACACTGGTGGTTATTCAATCAAGCCAAAAACAGGTATGGTTGGCATGAAAGGTGATATGGGTGGTGCTGCTGCAGTTTTAGGTGCAATGAGAATTGTCGGGGAGCTTAGACCTGATCAAAACGTTGTAGCAGTAATCGGAGCAACTGACAATATGATTTCTAGCGATGCGATGAAGCCAGACGATGTCATTACAACATATAGTGGCAAAACGGTTGAAGTATTAAATTCAGATGCAGAAGGTCGTCTTGTATTAGCTGATGCAGTCACATACGCTAAACAACAGGGTGCAAACTATTTAATTGACGTTGCAACTCTAACTGGTGGTGTCATTACTGCACTTGGATATGATAAAACAGGTGCTCTTTCAAATAATGAAGCATTTTTCGATGCATTTATCGAAGCAAGTATCGAAACTGGTGAGTTCGTTTGGGGAATGCCATTAACAGAAAGCGATAAAAAACGAATTCGCAAATCAGATGTAGCCGATTTAAATAATTCACCAGGTAGTGACGGCCATATGATATTTGGTGGCGGATTTGTAGGAGAATTTGTTGAAAATACACCATGGATCCATTTAGATATCGCTGGAACTTCCGATGCTAAATCTGCTCATGATCTTGGTCCAAAAGGTGGAACAGGCGTTATGGTTAGAACGCTTGCAACATTAGTAGAACGATTTGAAGATTTACAAAAAGAACGCAATAGCTTCTAAATTGTAGTAATAATAGTTTAGGCAACAGCATAACTACTCCTTCTTTTCTGACATATGTTACTAAAGAAAAGGAGGAATAGTATGACAAATTATTACGGCGGCTACGGAGGCGGCGGTTATGGGTTTGGTTATCCATTCTTAGGTGGATTATTAGGCGGTTTTCTAGGGAACGTTCTTTACCCAGACAATCGTTATTATCGTCCACACTATTATAGACCATA
This sequence comes from Ureibacillus sp. MALMAid1270, assembly GCF_049202975.1. Lineage (NCBI taxonomy): Bacteria > Bacillati > Bacillota > Bacilli > Caryophanales > Caryophanaceae > Ureibacillus > Ureibacillus sp. MALMAid1270. Next base: position 1,910 of record NZ_JBMIRP010000005.1, read on the forward strand.
TCCTTATCCACCTTACCCTCCATACTATCATTACCCAAGAAGAAGACATGGCAGATATTATTAAAAATATTATTGCCACACCACAGTCAGCGCACTGTGGTGTTTTTTATATGTTCCTTTTATTCAATAAAGTAATCAATTAAATAAGATGTGGATGAAACTATTTCAAATAGCTATTTCTTTTTTATTAATTTTAGCTATGATTAAAGATAGAATGAATAAATTTAGAGGCATACAACATGAAAAATCCATATTTATATAGTTATTTACCATTATTTACGATCATTTTATTTAGCTTATCCTTTGGGATATTTGCAGTTAATCAACTACTACCTTTCTTATCTTCGATAGGTGTTTACTCTGGAATGAGGGAGTTTTTATCGGATATAGAATTACGGGTATTTTTGTTAATTATCCTATCCCTTTGCTTTTTTATGTTATTTTCAGCATTAAAATTAATTGGACAAACAATTCATGAAGTTGGAATGTTATTTTTCTCGAAAGATAAAATCGGGGAAACGATAAGTGTTGCACGTGGGGGATATGTAATTTTCTTCTTCGGCTCATTACTTTCTGTTATTGGCATTCAATCTGTATCAATACTAATGGCGATATTTGCAATTACAGTGTTTATTTACTTTATCTATACGATCTATAAAATGAGTAAATTTATGACGATGGTCGGTATGTTAGGACTCATTATTTTTGAAATATTGTTTTGGTCAATTTTTGTATCATTATTACTATATATTTTACTGAAACTTTATAATGGTGTTTTAGCAAGTTTACCATTTGCAAATTAAAAAGTGGGCTGTCTTGAAATTTGATTTCGAGACAGCCCATTTAGGTTAATTCATAATGGTATTAAAAATTTTGAAATGGATTTGATCATCCTCAAGATAATGCATCGATTTTGGTTGGTCGAACCCGAGCCAAACTGCTGTTGTATATTCATTGGATAATCCAGCTAGCCAAAAATCTCTGTAATCATTCGTTGTACCAGTTTTTGCTCCTATATAAGAAGAATCTGCATATAAGCCAACACCTGTCCCACTTTCAACTACCTCACTAAGTAAGGTGCGTACATATTCAACGGTATTAGGGGACCAAATCGTTTCTTTTTCTTGCGGCCATTGGTATAAAACATTTCCTTCCAAATCCGTTACTTGACGTATACTATGAGCCCTTTTGTAACTACCATCTATAAAACTACTAAAAGCATCAGCCATCTCAAGTGTTGAAACACCATGTGTAAGTCCACCTAATGCTGCCGCATAGGAGCGGTCCTCATTTACTAATGAATTGAATTGAAATCGATCTAAATATTGGAAGCTGTTTTCAATGCCAACTATATTTAATAATCGAACTGCGGAAGTGTTGTAACTATATTTAAAAGCAGTTTTTATACTTACATTTCCGTAGATTGCTCCGCCATAATTTTGAGGACAGAACTTTTCGATACAAATAGGCGCACCGCTTACGAATGATTCAGGTGTATAACTTGTTGTTTCAAATAATGGTGCGTAAACTACCAATGGCTTAAAGGAAGAGCCTGGCTGCCTAGTAGCCTGATAAGCTCGATTAAATTCAAACTTTTTATAATTTTTCCCTGCATATAAACTAACAATTTCTCGCGTTTTATTATCTACAACGACAGCACTCGCTTGTAAATCATTCACAGTTAATATCGAATCAATTTTCTTTTGATCACCATATTGCTTTTTTGGATTAAGGGCTGTGTAAATTTGAATTCCCGACTGTAAAACTTCTTGGTAGCGGGCTTCAATCTCATTGTAAATGGCCATTCGTTCTTTTTCACTTTCAGCTTGCTCCAACTTTAAATCGAAACCTTCTTGAAAAGCAATTAGCCATTTTAATTCATCTAATACATAAGTACTGTAAGCCGGATGTTGTTGAATTTTTGTTTTAACATTTAAGGTAATCTTTTCGGCTTTATATTTTGTAGCATCTTCTGTAGTAATAACCTGATTTTCTGCTAGCGTATTTAATAATCTTTCTTGTCGAGCTTTTGTATTTTCGAAATGAATGAAAGGATCATATAAAGAAGGGTTATTAGGGATTGCTGCTATAAATGTCATTTGAGCAATCGACAATTGTTCAAGCGGCTTTTGAAAATAAAAGGTAGCTGCTGAGCCAATTCCATATACTTGGTTACCAAAATATATTTCGTTTAAATACATTTCAAAAATGGTTTCTTTGTCGTAAAGCTGTTCTAATTTATATGCGTAAAATAGCTCCATCAGCTTTCTTTCATAGGTTTTCTCCGTAGATAAATAGCGAAGACGTACAAGTTGCTGTGTTATGGTACTTCCACCTTGTTCGACGGAATCACTAGAAGAGTTCACGACGACGGCTCTTGCAATAGCACCTAAATCAAACCCTATATGACGATAAAATTCTGTATCTTCACTAAGGATATATAGTTGTTTAATAATTTCTGGGACGTTTTCAAATTGAATGGGGTCCCGCCACTCTACATACTCCTCGTTAAATATATTCCCATTACGATCGTACATCTTTGCAGGTAAGGTGCTTTTAATTTCAGGAAGGTGGATCTCTTCATTGATTTGTTCTTCATAGGTGGAAAGAACGGAAATTTCTTTCATCACACTATTACCTAAAAGTAAAAGAATAGGAACACTGCAAAAAATGAAGGCAAATCCTACTAAATGTCTCATAAATGTTCCCCCAACAAGATACTATCTCTCTTTGAAAGAATACCATAATCAAGGAGAGGATAGAGTAGATAATTATGGATTTCTTATTCATAAACTTTCGTAAACTAGAATGTTGTTTGATATTTGAATTTATTTAAAAAGACAAAAAACTGTAGGCAAACTCATAAATTCGAGTTTGTCTACAGTCTGAAAGGAGCATCTGGTTGATGAATTAAAAAAAACTAATCTGAAAAGTTTCAACTGTATAAAAAGTAGGTATATACGCTTTTTATTTATAACTTTTTATTTTTCAGTTTTTCTTTAAATTCAACTTTCAAATCATCGCGAACTGTACCTGACCAAGGTTTAACTCCTGCAATATAGGAAGAGCGGCTCATAATATGTGCTCCAACCGGGCCAGTGATGAATAAAAATACGATTCCTAAAAGAATTCCAGGATTAAAATGATTTTCATTTAACCAAAAGTGGAAAAATACACCTAATAAAATACACATTACGCCTAAAGTTGAACTTTTGGAAGCAGCATGTGATCTTGTATACAAATCAGGTAATCGAACAAGACCAATTACTGTTACAACGATAAACAAAAGACCAACTGATATAAAAAATACGACTAGACTATTAGCGAGAATCGTCACGAGTAATAATATCCCCTTTCTCTATAAATTTAGAGAAGGCTACTGTCCCAATAAAAGATAAAATTGCAAGTAGTAAAATAATCTCTAAAAAGAAATTAGTACCTACTAAAATAGAGAATAACCCAACAATACAAATTAATGTGACACCGAGCGCATCTAGAGCGATAACTCGATCAGAAGGTGTAGGGCCTTTTACAACTCGATAGGTAAGAGCAACCATTGATATTGCAATAATTACGATGGCTGTCCAAATAAAATACGTCATGAGCGGGACACCTCCAAGATTGCCTTTTCAAAGGAGTTTTTAATCGAATCAATTGTTTCATTAATATCCTTACTATCAATTACATGGATAAACAAAGACTTGCTATCATCTGATACATGCACAACAACTGTACCTGGAGTTAAGGTGATTAGACTTGATAACAGTGTTATTTCCCATTCTTCTTTTAACTCAGTATCATACTTAAAAAAGGCAGGCTGCATTTGTAATTTTGGCCTTAAAACAAGGATTAGCACAGAAATATTAGCTAAAATCAATTCCTTTATAAAAAGAAGAATTAATAATATAACTGCCCAAACTCTTCCGATATATAGACGATATTTAAAAAATCTTCTTAGAGCAACTATTGAGAGTAATCCCAATAAGTAACCTATAACGAAACCTGATGGTGAATAATTAGATGTTAAAAACATTAAAAGGAAAGCTAAAAATATGTTTAATAATATTTGAAAGGACATATTATTCTCCTCCTTTCAACACTGCATCAGTATAGACGGACGAATCAAATAATAAGTTAGCTGCATCATCGATAAATGGAACAATCAACTCTGTACCAACACCATAAAAAATAGATATCAACACTAAAAGAATTGTAGGGAAGAACATTATGTTATAAGTTTGTTTATTGATATTATTGGAAATCTGTCCTTGGTCGCCCCAAAATGCATAAATAAAGATTCGAATCACTGACAGTAAAACAACTAGACTAGAGACTAATATAAAAATACTTGACCAAGTATTTCCCGCCTGGAAGCCTCCTTGAACTATTAAAAGTTTTCCGATAAAACCACTTAATGGAGGAACACCGGCTAATCCCAGTGCAGCGATTAAATAGAACCAACCTAGTGCAGGATAATTTTTCATTAAACCGCCCATTTTCCTTAGGTTTGACGTTCCTGTTATATAGATCACAATGCCTATCAACATAAACAATGCGGCTTTAATAATCATATCATGGATTAAATAGAAAACTGCACCTACAAGAGCCGCTTCATTCATAGAAGCAACCCCAAATAATATTACACCTACTGCAATCACAATGTTATAAATGATAATTTGCTTTACATCAAAATGAGCTAGTGCACCTATACTTCCGGCAATGATTGTAAGAATAGCTAGTACAAGTAGTAAGTCATGAGTAAAGGCTAAATCATGGGTAAAGAATAGCGTATATGTACGCATAATTGCATAAACCCCAACTTTGGTTAATAAAGCACCGAATAATGCAAGTACTGGTATTGGGGGTGCTGCATAGGCGTTTGGTAACCAGAAATATAGCGGGAAAATAGCTGCTTTCATACCAAATACCATTAAGAAAAGAACAGCAATAACTGTAACAATTCCAGGTTGGTTAATTTCAGCAATTTTCAATGATATATCTGCCATGTTTAATGTCCCAACGACTGAGTATAAATAAGCAACCGTAATAACAAATAATGCAGAAGAAATTACATTTACTAGTATATATTTAATAGATTCTCTAAGTTGAGTCTTTTCACCACCCAGAACGATGAGTAAGTATGAAGCCATTAAGAGTACCTCAAAAAATACAAACAAGTTAAAAATATCACCTGTAGTAAATGCTCCATTTACCCCAGTAAGAATAAACATTACACCAGGGTAATAGAAAAAACGTTCACGTTCTTTACCAATGGAACCAAAGCCATACCAAACGATAAAGAATGTAATTACGAGAGTTGTTAAAACTAGCAACGCAGATACCATATCGGAAACCATGGTAATACCAAATGGCACTGGCCAACTACCGAGTGTCAATGTTTGAGGGCCATTTTCTTTTACATTAAACAATAAAGCAAATGCACAAATAATCGATATTAATAAACCTAAAATTGTTGTAATCCGTTGATATTTCAAATTCTTTTGACCAAACATTAAAATCATTGCGAAGAAAAATGGAATGATAATAGGTAACAAAAGAAAGTTATTCATGTTCTTCACTTCCTTTCATTTGAGTCATATCATCCGTTTTTAACTCTTGGTACGAGCGATATGCCAACACTAGAAAGAATGCAGTTACACCAAAACTAATAACAATAGCTGTTAAGATTAACGCTTGTGGAAGTGGGTCTACATATTCTGTAACACCATCCGCTAACACTGGGGGGTTGTCTCCTCCGAATCCACCCATTGTTAAGATTAGTAAATGGGCACCATGACTTAAAAGTCCAGTTCCAATAATAATTCTTAGTAAACTTCTCGAAAGAATTAAATAAATCGCGGCCATAAATAAAAATCCACAAACGAATGCCATAATAATTTCCATTATTCATCATCCCCTATCGTTTGAATAATGGTCATCGTAACACCAACAACAACCAGATAAACACCTAAATCAAACAAAGCTGCAGTATGAAGCGATGTTTTCCCGAACAAAGGTAAATAGAAATAATCAAAAAAGTGTGTAAAGAATGGCTGATCAACAAACATTGAAATTGCAGCTGTTCCTAACGCTAAAATCAAACCAACTGCAACCAAATATATATAGTTTATAGGAAGGAGGCGTTGAACAGTATTCAAATCAAAAGCAATAATTAATAATACAATTGCACTTGCTGTTACAAGTCCTCCAACAAATCCGCCACCAGGTGTATAATGTCCAGCAAAGAAAATATGAATAGCAAAGAAGAAAATAATGAAAAAGACGATTTTTGCAGTGAATTGCAATATGACGTTATTTACTTTCATAATTTTTCTCCTTTCTGCTCAAACGTAATTTAATCATTGCGAAGATTGAAATACCTGCTATTGCTAATACAGCTATTTCAAACAAAGTATCGAATCCTCGATAATCGACTAAAATTACGTTTACGATATTTCCTCCACCTGCTTCAGAGTAAACGGTTTCTTTGTAGTAATTAGATATTGATTCTATAAACTTCTGTGAGTGACTTGATAATGCAACAAGAGTTACCATTACTCCAACAGCGATTGATACAAAGGCTCTACCAAATTTAAAACGTGTACGTTCTTCTACCTTTGAGAATTTTGGTAAGTGGTAGAAAGCCATTAAGAATAATGCAACTGATATTGTTTCAATTACAAGCTGAGTTAGTGCTAAGTCAGGTGCATTAAATATGACAAAGAATAGTGAGACTGTATATCCAACTGCCCCTAATGCAATAATTGAAGTAATCCGAGATCTAGCAAATACTGAAGTAATTGTTCCAATTACCAAGACTAGAATTAGAATAATTTCATATAAATGAATAGGTGAAGAACCTTCTAATGTAAATACAAATGCTTTTTTTACAATTAGTGTTCCGATGACGAACACAGGAATCGCTGTAAACATATAAGCTAGGTATTTTCGAATAGAACCTGTCATATATAACTTTGAAAAACGTGTCATCCAAGAACCTAATAATTGATTTATTGTGAAATCATAAAAACGATTTAGAGTAAACCGTTCAGGCAGAGTACTATATAGCTTTTGCCATTTCGATAATGTTAAAAATAGTAATAAACCTACGACAACTATACCAATAGTCATAAACAATTCAGGTGTAGGGCCATGCCAAGCCGATACATGAATATGGACATCATTAGGACTAGTGTATAAGAATGGTTGTATAGCAACTACAGCTGGTTTTACAAAAGTATCCGTTACAATATTAGGAATAAAGAAAATTGTAACAACTAGGCCAGCTAAGATGACAGGTGAAATTAACATACCAATTGGTGCTTCATGTGGCTTTGTAGGTAATTGATCTACTTTAAGCTTTCCTGTAAATGTTCTAAATACAAAGTAAAAGCTGTAAATGAATGTGAATACACTTGCAACCCAAGCAATAATTGGGAATAGAAGTCCCCATGTTGAGAAATTAAATAAATCAAATTCAGTAACAGAAAGCATAGCAATTAAGAACATCTCTTTACTTAAGAAACCATTAAACGGTGGTAAACCGGCCATTGAAAAGCTTCCTATAATAGCAACGGTAAAACTTACCGGCATTAGGCTCATTAATCCGCCTAATTTTCTTATATCACGTGTGCCTGTTTCATGATCGACAATTCCTGCAATCATAAACAAACTTCCTTTAAATGTAGCATGGTTAATTAAATGGAAAATCGCTGCAAATGCTGCATATTTAAAGACAGTATCTTCTGCACCATCAACATGATAAGCGATTGCACTAACACCAAGTAATGACATAATTAAACCTAATTGACTTACCGTAGAAAATGCAAGAATTCCTTTTAAATCTGTTTGCTTTAATGCAAAAAATGAACCCCAGAATAGTGTTAACAAACCAATTCCTGCTACTAACCACACCCAAGCTTCAGATAAGGCGAAAATTGGTGTAAATCGTGCAACTAAATAAATACCGGCCTTAACCATCGTGGCAGAATGTAAATACGCGCTGACTGGTGTCGGTGCTTCCATTGCATCTGGTAACCAAATATAAAACGGAAATTGAGCAGATTTTGTAAACGCACCTAGTAAAACTAAGACTAATGCAACAATAAACAAATCATTAGTTGCTAGTAGTGGAGCCTGTTCAATTAAAGCACGTATAGAGAATGTTCCCCCCATTAAAGAAAGTAGAACAAATCCACCGAGCATAAGCATTCCACCAGCGACTGTAATCATCATTGACTTTAGAGCTCCAAAACGTGATTTATCACGATTAAACCAATATCCGATTAGTAAGAAGGATGAAATAGACGTAAGCTCCCAGAATAAGTAAAGTGTAATCATATTATCAGATTGCACTACGCCTAACATCGCTGACATAAAGATTAATAAGTAAATGTAGAAATTATGAAGCTGTTCTCTTTTACGATCTAAATAAAAAATAGAGTAAAGAACAACTAACGCTCCAATCCCTGATATTAATAATGAAAATAACAAACTTAACCCATCAATATAGGATACAAAAGAAATACCTAGTGATGGTATCCAGTTTAACTGCTCTATGACAGTTTCGCCTTTTGAAACGGCAGGTATAAAAGTTGAATAATAGATAACTAAGAAGAGTGGAACTATTAAAACAAACCAACCAGTATGTACATTTCGTATCTTCTTAAAGAAAAAAGGCATAAAGAAGGCTGCCATTATGGGAATGAAAAGACATAATATTTGTAACATAATAAATTATCCTCCTTTCTCAATTAAAAGAAAAAAATTTCCGAATAGTATAAATTATACTGCAAATAGTGTAATTATGCACTTATATGTTTAAAACTAACTTGTTATTATACATAACTCAACTTTCGCACCAATAAAGTAGGTGATCCACGTTGATTGTTAATGGCCTGCGGCCTTTTCATTATGTTACTTGACAATGTTAATGAAAAATGAAAAACACCTCGTTCTTTTGGTATAGTGTAATTAACTAGAAAACACTACCATACAGAAGAGGTGCTCCCTATATGATAGACCAAAATAGCCAATACAATCAACTGCCAAATGAACTTGATTCTGTTTTTTCTGAGCTGGAAATGTATAAACATCTACGCAAGGCTGGAATTAAAAAGTCCTTTGGTCTCAGCTG
>NZ_JBMIRP010000006.1:0-11927 GCF_049202975.1 Ureibacillus sp. MALMAid1270
AGAGGAAAAAGAAGAATTACAAAATCAGCTTGGCATACCACCCTTTTAAAGAATACTTCCCCCATCCCAGTGGTTGGGGGAATCAAAAATGTACATTCTTAAACGAACGAAAATGTACATTATATAGTTGACATTTATAATCAGCCAAATCCGTCCGGAAATCAGCCAAGTCTAGCAAGATATCAGCCAAATCAGGAGCCAAATCAGCCGAACGAGTTAGCGTGAAAGAGAAACCAAGACGGAGTGGAAGGATGGAATCTTTAAAGATTTTGCAAATCGTCGGGTTTAGACATAGTGGGAAAACAATGTTAATTAAAAATTTGGCCAAACTTTGTAAGGAACAAAATAAAGAAGTTGCTGTCATTAAACATCTTCGGCGACAAAAAGGACTCCAGCTGCCACCTAGTAAAACCGAAAGTATTGTTTTTTATGTAGTAGACACAAAAGTCTCTTTATTAGAGCAGTTAATCGACCTTACTCGCATAAAGGAACCGTCCATACTTTATATAGAAGGGTTTGAGGAAGCTGATTACCCGAAAGTTGTTCTCATAAGAAACTACGATGAATGGCAATTTTTAAATCATTTATCCAATGTTGTGCTCATCATTTGGCATGATTACGACTATGATTTCCATACGGTTCGGAAACCTCTTTCTTTTTCACGGATTCAAACAAGGGAAATTAATAACTGGTTCAAGCAGTGGATGAATGAATAGTGATTAATATCTTGACCCTGTTCAAAATAGATTTTTTCCTGGATAATAATTAAAATCATGAGGTGTCCTGAAAGCAAAACTCTCAAGACGCCTCTTTTTATTTAGAAAAACAATAGCAAAAATAGGTAAAACTCATCATAACAGGGTGAAATAGAAAAATCTTAACAAATAAGCCAAGCATAATTATCCAAAAAAGCTAACAAAAAGCGAAGGTAGCGTACCCAATGTCAAAAAAGAGTCAAAAAATCGTTCCTCATTTATGGTTCGATAAAGAAGCGAAAGAAGCAGCAGAGTTTTACATTTCATTATTTCCGAATTCAAAAATTACGAATGAAATAACGCTTCATGATACACCATCTGGCGATGCAGGAATTGTCGCCTTTGAGCTCTGGGGACAAGAATTTATGTCCATCAGTGCAGGACCATATTTCAAATTTAATCCATCGTGATCATTTGCTGTGAATGTTAATCCAAACGATGTACCGAACGCGAAAGAATTCATTCATGACTTTTGGAAAAAGTTATCTGAGGGTGCGAAGTGTTAATGCCACTTCAAAAATATCCTTTCAATGAATTGTATGGTTGGATTCAAGATAAGTATGGTTTATCATGGGAAATCTCTCTTGCTAACCGTATAGATGAGAGAAGACCACCAATTATAAACTCACTTTTATTTGTAGGTGATAAGTGCGGTAAAGCAGAAGCAGCGATGAACTATTATTTATCAGTATTTAAAGATTCAGAGAAAGGTCATTTCGCAGGCTACGAAGCTGGGATGGAACCTGACAAAGAAGGAACGATTATGTATTCTGATTTTAGATTAGAAGATCAGTGGTTTATAGGAATGGATAGTGCCCATGAGCACCATTTCAACTTTAACGAGGCGGTTTCATTTATCGTCAATTGCGACACACAAGAGGAAATTGATTACTACTGGGACAAACTATCAGCAGTTCCTCAAGCAGAACAATGTGGTTGGCTGAAAGATCAGTTCGGTATTTCGTGGCAGATCGTGCCAAGTAATATGAATGAAATCATGAGTAGTTGCACGCCGGAGCAACTTGACCGTGTAAACAAAGTCGTTCTAAAAATGAAGAAACTTGATATTGCTGAAATTGAGAGAGCCTACGAAGGTAAATAATGAATACACATGGGTAATGCTAGAAAAGGTAGGGTCACGTATTGAAAAGAGCTAGTGATTTATGCTAGCTCTTTTTTTATCCTAGTAGTAAAGAAACAGATCCACCAAAAAATTTTTTTCGAATTTTTAAGCCAAATGTTGCCTTCGTTTGTCTAATAATTAAACAGTTAAAAAGAGGGTGAACCCGATTATTCATTTAGTAAAGAAAGCGCAAAATGGCGATGATCAAGCGTTTCTTATGATTTTTCAACATTATCAAGAAAATCTTTATCGGATGGCCTATGTTTATGTGAAAAATCAAGAAGAGGCATTAGATGTCATCCAAGAAGTAGCTTATCAATCATTCAAATCAATCAACACATTAAAAAATCCAGAGTATGTCAAAACGTGGTTAATAAAAATCACGATCAACTGTGCCATTAACGCCATCAACAAAAAGAAAAAAGTCGTTCCATTTAAAGCACAATATGAGGAATACATAGGATCTGAAACGAATGAAAATATTCCACTTTCCTTATCCATACAAGATGTAATGGAGTACTTACAAGAAGATGAAAAAAGTGTAATTCTGCTTCGATTCTATCAAAACTATACATTTAAAGAGATTTCACAAGCATTAGAGATTCCACTTGGTACGGCAAAATCTATTTTATATCGTGCGTTAAATAAGCTTCGAGAAAGAATGGAGGAGGTTGACTTTTATGAGTGATCAGTTGAAGAAGGAAATGGAGAAAATCGAAATTCCAAAGAATTTAAATGATAGTGTTCTAAAGGGAGTACAAAGGGCGAAATTAGAAAATCTTCAAGAAGAGAAAAAGTATTCAAAACGTCAATTTAAACCATATATCATCACGCTTTTAGCTGTTGCGGTAATAGCTATCTTATTGTTGCCAGCAATTCAATCTTTGGATTTTGGATTAGAAGAGGGAATATCTCAAGGGACTAACGAGAACGAAACTCAAATTATTACAAATGGCGATTCTAACTTAACAGAAGACATGCACCAACTTATTTCTGATTATATTATTTGGCATTATCAACACAATCAAGACCAACAAACAGATGTGCAATTTGAAGTGCATAAAGTATATGGTACTTCTCAAGAAGGGGATACAATAAAAGTCTACATGTGGTCCTATTATAATAGTTTTAATCGCGCTACTGGCAATGAAGAAGTAAGAGGTGCCTCACTGCCAGTAACGCTTACTCTAGAAAAAATAGGTGGGGACTATAAAGTAACCGAGATTAGAGAAGCACAAGACGGAAGTCAATATGTAGATTCGATTAAAACAATGTTCCCTGAACAATACGTAGAAGAAGCACTTCAGCAACCAAATAACATGAGTGGTTTAATAGAAGAAATGCAGGAAAAAGTCAATGCATGGTTAAACGAGGAAGAAGAAAGTAATGAAGATCGAACTACTGATGAATCCACTTTATTTGATCTTAAGTCAGAAGAAGGAAAAGGTTATGGCGAATTCCAACAAGACTTAAACCCAATGCATCTATACGGATTAGACCCAGTTAGTATTGCTAAGCTATATGTTCTAGCGGGATATGAGAAGAAATATGATGTTCAATATGCTCTTTATACAAATAGGGAAGAATACATTATGTGGTCTGCAGAAGATGATCAAAAAATTCCAGAAAAAGATCGCGGATCGGTTGAAATCTTTAAAAATATCGATAAAGGAACTTTTATTCAAACGAGTGATTATACGGGCTATATTGAATTTTATGTTGGTGAAGAACTTCTCGGATTCCAAATGATTAAAAATGAAGATGGAATTTGGCAAGTTGCCTTTATGCCACTTCAATAATAAAGGAAAGTGAGTTACTCACTTCAACGGGGCGCTCGAAACAAAAAATGATCCAGGCGACTAAATATCGCTTGGATCATCTTTATTAGTAAATCAATTTCAAGAAATCTTCTTTCGAAATGCCGCCGAAATAATGGTCGATATCGATATCTTCTAATTTTTCAGAAATGGCTTCACGGCTATATTGAACACCAGTTAGTAACTCCTCAATTTCCGCAACTTCACCTACACCGAAAAAGTCTCCATAAATTTTGATTTCTTCAATGATTCCTTTACTCACTTCTAAACGAAGGTCAATCCCACCTGAAGGGAAACGTTCTGTTTTTTGAATATTAAAGCGCGGTGATTTCCCGTAATTCCATTCCCATGTTTGATAACGAGTACGAGATATTTCATGAATCTTTTCCCAATCTTCATCTGTTAATTCATAATATTGAATTTGGTCTTCGCCACCAAAGATGGATTTTAGAATCTCAAGTTTAAACTGCTCAATTGTAATGTCTTCTTTTAAGAATGGTTTAATGTTTGTAACGCGAGAACGAACGGATTTAATGCCTTTTGATTCGATTTTATCTTGTTTCACTTTTAATGCATTCACTACATCATCAATATTTAGATCGAACATTAATGTACCATGACTGAACATGCGGCCTTTCGTTGAGTATTGCGCATTCCCGGAAACTTTGCGACCTTCAGCTAAAATATCATTACGTCCTGAAAGTTCAGCTTGTACACCTAAATTTGCTAAGGCATCCACAACTGGTTGAGTGAATTTTTTATAGTTATTGAACGAATCTCCGTCATCTTTTGTTATAAAACTAAAGTTTAAATTTCCTAGGTCATGGTAAACTGCGCCACCACCAGATAATCGACGAACGACGATAATTCCATTTTCTTCAACATAGTCCGTATTAATCTCTTCAATTGTATTTTGATTTTTTCCGATGATGATAGAAGGTTGATTAATATAGAAAAGTAAATATGAATCTTTCTCTACATCTAAATTTCTTAAAATATATTCCTCAATCGCTAAGTTAACGCGCGGATCTGTAATGCCTTTATTATCAATAAATAACATGCGAATCTCTTCCTCTCTAAATAGACAATCCTATGTCGTTTATACCATTAAATAAATGCTGCTTCAAGAATATAGCCAAACAGTAATGTCGTATCCAAATACTTTGGAAGGTAAATGGAAGCACCGAAAAGAAATTAATGTAGAAAATAAAAATTGCTGTGAACCAAACAGACTCTCATTTTCTTTAATAATGCGTAAAACATAAAGGAGGTATTTTTTTGGACCCTGAAATATTAGTCAAACGTGCACAGTTAGGAGATAAAGAAGTTTTTGTAGAACTCATCAAAAGTTTGGAATCATCCCTATATAAAGTATCAAAAGCCATTCTGTTATCAGATTCAGAATGCTTAGATGCTGTGCAAGAGACGATTTTAATTGCTTATAAAAATATTCAACAAGTACGTGAACCGAAATACTTTAAAACTTGGATTACCCGCATTCTCATAAATGAATGCAATAAACTTCGAAAAACTCAAACAAAAATTGTCATGATGGATCGATATTTAGAGCTAAAAGGAACAATCGTAGGTTAATTAAGCAGCTTTAAATTGAGGGTTTGGTAGGTGAAGCAAAGATTGGCTAAATTGAAGCGATTGGCTACAAAACATGATAATTTAGTTGAGGTTTTATCCCCTCTTTCAGCGAGTGAAATTGCGGATAGAAATAAAGATTATGATTTGTTAACGCCCAAACAGTTCGGAACAAAATATAAGGAGTTGCTTTTCACACCTTCCAAGTTCGTTATGAATGGTATTACACATCAATTACAATACAATCATTGTGCTAGTTCGTATTGTAAGTATCACGGATTACCTCAAATCAAATTTGAAACTAAAGGAAAGCCTACACGATATAAACTAACAGGAGCATCAAATAATAAATCACTAAAATGCAATCCAGATCCGACAACTTCAAAGGGTGGTGCCGTATTAGGTTGCTACACTTCTACTTTATCCAATTGGTCTGTTGCACAAGAAATACAGCGATTGGTTCAAATCAATTCAGTTCAAGACAAAGAAGAAGAATATGAATTTCATAAAGATGGTTGCAGTTCAGAGGAATTCACTCCATTTAATAAACCTGATGGCTTTTATAAACAAGGAAAAAGCCGATTAGGAATGCAACGGTTTCAGTGTAAAGTTTGCAAGAAGAAAACGGCTCTTACACCTAGAAGGGATAACTCTGTCACTTACAATCAAAAACGAAGCGATGTTCATCACCTTTTCGCTAAGTTGCTACTAAGTCGAACACCTGTGACAAGAACCTGTGAGATTTTAGAAATCGGCAGAGGAACTTACTATGACAAATTAGAATTCCTCTATCGCAGGTGTCTAGAATTTTTAGAACGACACGAGACCAAACCCCTTCAACGATTAGAATTTAAAGAAATGTGGCTCAACACGGATAAAATGACCTATTATTTAAACAATGTTAGTCAGAAAGGTATGGGTGGAAGTCGATACAATGATGTAGAAGGAAGTCAATTCCCTACACATGTTTTAGTGTCTGCCGATGTTTTATCAAGATATGTATTTAGAAGTGATGTGGCTTATGATTGGGAAATCACCTTAGGTGATATTGCAATTGATACGGTATTACAAAAAGAAGACCATCTGAATGAATTCGCCAAAAAGTATGCTCAATATCCTAAATATTCACATTATCCGATGCCTCCATCTTCTAATGATACGCAATCTAAAAGCGAATATTATAGTGAGTTGGCATTGGTGGAACGTAGAATGAAATATGTAGATGGATTACATGTCGGTTCAACTTACACCACAATTGCACATCTATGGCTAATCAATCAACTTATAAAATCTCCTGAATGGCGTTTCGTGACCGACGAAGATAATTCTCTTATCACTTCTATCAATCGTGTCTTCTCAAAGGAAACGAAACTTTCTGATGCTCATCATTTTCTGTGTCAAACAGATAAAACGAAAACAAGAAAACAAGCCCGTGAGGAATTTGAACAAGCGAAATACGATTTAATCAATTGGGGAAATATGAGAGGTTATGAAACAAGGTCATTAAGAAAATTAACCTATATGCAAATGTCTGACCTATTCAACACTCATACATTTCACAAAGAAGTAATAACCCCATCAGGAACACACCTAGAATATGCAAACAATCCAATTCTACACCCACTTGCTACAACTGATAGAGGGTTTCGTTCTGTTGATTGCACAACAAACCTTTCTACTTTGGAACCGAATGATATTGCCACTTTAATGATGAATGTGAATGACAATGCGACGAATACCTTCATTCAACAAATACGTAGAAGGTTGTCTATTTTAGAAAGACCGTTAACCACAGCCCGAGGAGACGGGAAAAGTTATATTTATTCCAATTTCAATCCCAAATATGCTCAAATGGCTATCACAATACTACGAACTTATTACAACTTTTGTTTTGCATTTAAATCAAACGGAACAATGAAGACGCCCGCACAACGATTAGGAATTACAGATAAAATATTTGATTTAAAAGATATAATTTATCTAAGGTAAATTTTATGTAATATGTTAATATTTTTGCTAAAACTAGCAGTTTAGTTAAAGAATGAAGTTGTTTTTTACGCAAACAAAAGATGAACTTTAATTCTTTAAAATGGTTGAAAATTCAGAAAAATGACAAAAATAATGAAGGTTTTCACCGAATATATCGTAAAATGGATATAAAGGGGGATTGTTATGAAATATTGTATATCATTAATTATTTTGTTAATTTTTTAGTTGGATGTTCCTCAAATCCATCTTCAGATACTATTACAGACAATAATACAACTAAGGATGTTCCGATAATTAAAAATTTGGGAAGCGATATGATTACACATCACCATTTATACGACGATATGGACGGAGGAAACCACGATTATTCTGATAAAACACTGGTGATCGATACAAGTATTGATGTGTCTAGGATTTCTAGAGGAGATGTTGTTTATTTTGATAATGAGGATGGAGAAAAAGACATTTCAAGAGTGATTGCTTTACCAGGTGAAAAAGTTAAAGTTACAAAAGGTCAAATTTATATAAATGATAAAAAACTAGATTCTTTTTACGGAACAGCACACAGAGTTGGTTTAGATAAAGAAAATTACTTTGAAAAAATGGATAACGAAGGCAATCAATACGATAAGAAAAGTATGATGGAAGTTTTTGAAACCGATATGAATGAAATTACACTTTCTGAGGATGAATACTATTTAATCGATGATGATTGGTTACAAGGTAAAATGATGGTATTAAAAGAAAATGATTATATCGGTAAAGTAGTTGGATATACAAAATAAGGGGGCGATAGTGATTGAGATGATTTCAAGAAAACTCTATGCAGCGTTTCTGACATCTGTTATTGGATTCTTTATTATTCCATTCTTTTTCTATGAATTTTTTGGGGGATATAGTCTAGGAACTGGTTTAGTAGTAAGTATTTGGACAGTTCCAACACTCTTTATTGGTGGTGTTTTATCATCAATTGCCATTGAATATCATGGGGAAAATCTGTCCATATGGCTATCTTATTTAACACATTTAGGATGTGCATTTATATGTTCTCTCTTATTTTCAATTCTTGGATTTGATTTAATAAATACTGCTTTAATCGCTTTTATATACGTAACAATTTTCTTTATTGCAGATTTAATAACAAAATATTACGAAGAGAGGGCTAAGAACTAAAGCATAGTAAAAAATATGAAAAACGCTCAGATATTTACTGAGCGTTTTTCCTTGCCATTTATATAGTCGATTTACCGTTAAAATGTACGTTAATTGTGCTGTTATTTATATTGCTTTTAGGCATTTTCTCCCCATCAACCGAACCCGTTAGTTAAATCCTCTGTTTTTTTTTTTTTTTTTTTTGCATTAAATATGATCGATTTAATTATTGGGGAAATGTTGAAATTAGCATGGTCTTCTTGAACAACTAATATATTGATAATAAATAAATTTAAAAGGGGATACGATGTCTTTAGTAGAAACTTTTACAACTATTTTGAATTATTTCTTATATGGAATCGGCTTTTTAATACTTATCACCTGGTTATTTCATAAAGAAAAATGGGATTTAGGTGTTTTTGTTAGTCGAGCTTTAGGAATCGTTTTTTGTATTGCGGTTACGTTTCTTTAGTAAAAGGTTTAGTTAAGAAGAGCGCAGCTGTTGTTGTGCTCTTCTTTTTATTAAGCTATTAAAAATCTGCATCAAGGTTGATACCTCAGCTACTCGTTCCTAAAATCTATAAACTATCGCCTTAGTAGGCATGTACCTATATTAATTACTATATATTCATTAGGCACTTCCATCAATTAAAAATTCTATAATAGAATGTAGGCTAAATGTGCAATCTAGTAATCTTCCTTCGAATACTATATTAGAACGAAGGGAGGGATCATGATGACATATTACAGATACGATAACGACTACGACTATGTCAGTTATGGAAGACGACGCCGAAGAAGACCAAGTTACCAATACCCTTATTTCCCATTCTTCCCAATCAACATCTACCCATATCCATATTACAGACCATATCGCCGTCCTTACTACTCTAGGCCATATAACCGACCATACGGCTATTAAAAAAATCTGGAACATCATTATGCTTTTTTATCCAAATGGTGTTCCACTTACTTTTGGTTACAAATAAGCCCTAAAAGGATTTGAAAAGAGGCCAAATCAAATTTAGTTCATGACCACTAAAACATTTAGGTTCATAAGAAAAACAATAAAATATAGAAGGAGATAACTCGCAATGCATGATATGCACAATCATTCAATGAATCATATGGGAAGCGTTCAACCTAGTGAACTTTGTGTAAAATTTGCTACAATTAAATCTCAATCCAAATCCAATTGGGTCAAAATCTTCTCCGGTTAACTTTGTGAGAAATTGTTTTAGATGTTCCTTTGAAGCCGCTTCTGCTAGTTTATTGTACTCATGTAATTTCTCTATAGCTAACTCATTTTTTGACTCGACAATAATTCCTGTTACATTCAATTCAAGTAATAATGTAATTGACCCGTCCGGATTCAAAACAGCATCATAGTTAAAGTTGAAACGATCTAATTCAATCATAAAATTTTCATTCTCACGTTCAACGATTAAATCTGCTTTTATTACTTTATTTTTTAGTACGTTAAAGATTTTCGTATCCTGTGGGTTTAACTCTAGTTGCTTATCTCGATAATAGGGAGAATGGGATCAATGCCCTTTTTATAATATTTCCTTTTCAAATCAAATAATTGTTGTTAAATTTTCACTAAAACCTAATTGGGAACCGTGGATAGTTGGTTCAATATTAACCGGTTGAACTTTATCAACATGAATTTTAGCAAGATTGATTATGATAAACTTGTCCTTTAATGCGACTAATACGCTTCCGGAAAGTAAGTTAGTGAGAATTTCTTCTTTTGTTTCATAGTCCTGCTGCTGAGGTAGAGATTTTAAATATGCTTCGAAGTGATTTTCAGACTGCATTTCAAAAAAGGGTTTGATAATTATTTTTTGGATCATCTCGGTATCGATCAGAGAGTTAATGTAATAAATAAAAGAAAGCTTATCATCGATCTCTAAAATCTTCTGAGATAATTCATGTGAATTATCAAGTTGTTGTTTAATCCAATCGATCGTTTCAATAATCATTTTTAGTTCCCCTTAATGAAAAAAATTACGTTATAAGCATAATCTCCATAAAGGATGTTTTTTATAATAACTCTCTAAGTTGTGATTTAGTAAGAAGTAAATGATTTTTGACATTTTGGGTTTTTAAATAAGGAGGGTCGAATACATAAACGAAGGAATATGAATAGACATTAGGTGGATAGGAGAGGATCTACCCACCTACATTTAGCGATGTGAATTTGATTCCGTACGGGATTAAGATTTCATTTTTCTTGAACTATTCTTAAAGGGCAAGTACAGAATGAAAAATAGAATTAATGCGATACCTTCTAAAGAGAGAATATACCAAGGATAATCACCTAGAAAATCTAGAGCTGAACTCGTTTTCGGTTTCCCGGCTAGAAACATGTAATTCCCACCAGTAATACTGTTTGCAATAAACGCGATAAAAGCGACAATTTGCAAGAATACTAGAGATTTAAAAATAGAAGATAGCTGAATTCGATATCTCATCGTCCATACATAGAAGAGACAAGTCCAAATAATTAAACTATGATTAACAAAAAAGTGGAAAAATCGGAAATGTGGAAAATTATAAAATAGCTCTGGAGTCAAAATCGCTTGAATTGCTCCGGCTATACCAATGAAATAAACAATTTCAAAGACTAATTTATTATTTGTAATAAGAAGAACTATGCAAAGAATGATACTAACGGAACAAAGCTGGAGTGGAAGGGCATGGGAAGGATCCCATAGATTATTTGAAAGAAGCCAAGTGTGATAGCCTATTTCAAAAAATAAAATAACCGTCACGAAGACCCATCTTATTATTCTTTCATTTAGTTGGTTGCGAAAAGAATACAAAAGAAAAATACCTAAAAAGAAAACACCGATTGTAAGAAGATGTACCAAAGAATAAGCGTTAAATGGCTTGTCAGTATACGAAGTTTCCAATAACACATTTAACATACTGATCACCTCTCTTAATACTTATGATTTCTTAAACATCTTTACTTCTATTTTAAGAGATTTATTTTTCTATGTATAGTTCAGAATGTACTTCTTTATATAATCGTTACATGTAAAAAGCAAGGTAAGTCCTTTCTTATAATATTGAAGGGTATCGAAACCACTATATTGAAATTATTAAATATAAATTTAGTGTTGACTATATGTTGTCACCTTGTTATTATATTAAAGCAGTCGCAAATAACGATTGAATGTTAGAAATTAAGATTTTAAAAATAGTTGACAATCACTTTTTTTGTGATATAATTAAATTCCTGTCGCTTCAGAATGAGAGATTTATTCTGACAGGTTAATAAAAAAAGTGTTGACAATAAGATAACGAAATGTTAGTATAAAAAACGTTGTCGCTAAGATAACACGATGTAAAATGAACCTTGAAAACTGAACAACAAAACGTTAATGAATAAATAGTTTCTATAATAGAAACACAATTTTGGACATCATAAAGATGCCAGCAAAAATTTGAGCTTTATCAAATTTTCTTTTATGGAGAGTTTGATCCTGGCTC
>NZ_JBMIRP010000007.1:0-20771 GCF_049202975.1 Ureibacillus sp. MALMAid1270
AGCCAGTACATCCATGTACAAGTGAAGTGATAATGGCAAAGAGGTCACACCCGTTCCCATACCGAACACGGAAGTTAAGCTCTTTAGCGCCGATGGTAGTTGGGGGTTTCCCCCTGTGAGAGTAGGACGTCGCTTCGCAAAAATCACACCGCTGATATTCAGTGGTGTTTTTTTTATACTCAACTACCATGGAAACCGAAGGTTCGGCGAATGTGAAATTTCAATAAGAAAAGGTATATCATAAAAAGATGGCTCGGAGAATCCGAACCTTCTTTATTAATGGCTGTTTTCTCAATCTCAATGATTATTGTTTTATGTTAAATAATTGTAACTTATCATTACCTGATAATATGGAATAAAAAGGGGGGCGTCTATTGTCAAAAGGACTTATTCACCATATTGAAATATATGTTTCAGATTTAAAAAGTTCAATCAACTTTTGGGGTTGGTTTTTAGAAGAATTAGGATATAAGTCTTTTCAAGTGTGGGAATGTGGACATAGTTGGAAAATCGGAGAGACATATATTGTTTTCGTACAAGCTGAAGAACGGTTTATGGACATACCTTACCATAGATGTCGGGTAGGTCTAAACCATCTGGCATTTCACGCAGATTCCCGTCAGCAAGTAGATGAAATGACAAAAAAGTTAGAACGGATGGGTGTAAAAATCCTTTATACTGATAAGCATCCCTTTGCAGGAGGGGAAAAGCATTATGCTGTTTATTTTGAAGACCCAGATAGAATTAAAGTTGAATTAGTAGCACCTTGACCTCTATATTTTTGAGGTCTTTTATTATGCACTTCTTAATATCTCAACAGTTGTGTAGTTGGATTTTTGACAGGAAAACTAAGCATAAAAAGTGTTCATTTATTAACTCCTTCTATAAATAATATGAAAAAAGGACTCGACTCCGTTAGATAGGAATCGAGCCTATAATTAAACCCATTAGAACCACTATGTTGATCCAACCACACGACACCCGGTGAGGATGTCTCACAGCTTGCTTTTATTATTTATACAATTCCTTATATAAAACATATTTAAAGGCAGTGATTTCCTCATCCGACAGTTTACCTTCGATTTCAGTTAGCAATTCATCCGGATTGAGAGAGCCGTTTTGTGCTTGTTCCTGAATATCGAGTAAACGATTAACGCCCACTTTTGTTATTAACACTCGAGTTGCTTCTTCCTTAGTTTGGAAGGGAAGAGTATCTGGATTTGTAGTTGCTACCTCGTTTACTATTTCTTGAACCTTCGGATCGTTTTCGATATAGGTTCTTATTTCTTCTAGATTTTCATCAGTTAAATTAGATTTCACAGTATCGATTATTTTTTCGGAAGCGATATTTGTCCCAAAATGCCATACAGCATAGCCAGCTGCTCCGAGTACAACAAGAATTATTAAAGTAATTGTTAGAAACTTTTTCATTAACTCACTCCTGACACTATAAAATATAGCACAACTTCACAAATACCACGAAGAAAAGACATAACATATTAGTTATATAAAATATGTTATGTCCTTTATTTTTATCTGACTTTTATTCATTTGCCTTGATAGGATAATAAACTGTACTCTTTTAATATTCCTTTATTGATATATTCACTAACTTTTCTTCTTATCAAATAATAACCAAAGAAGTGTAACAATCGCTGCAAGCATAACCATTAGGAAACCATATAAAGGTGTGTGCTAACGATTGATGGTGAATAATTGAACCTCCGATATATGATCCTAAAAAGATTCCTATGTTGAAAGCGGAAATATTCAATGCTGAAGCCATTGTAATGGCTGATGGCACATATTTTTCAGATAGTAGTACTGCGTATAATTGTAACCCTGGAACATTCATGAACATAAATAGCCCCATGATCAGAACCAAAATTAATCCGATAATTGGTGATTCTATAGCGAATCCAATGCCTAGCAACGCTAATGCTAGTCCAATAAAAATAATAAAAATTGAACGAAGGGGATTTTGATTTGCGAAATGACCACCTAATGTATTACCAATAGCTACGCAAATACCATAGACAACTAATATTATGACTATCGCATGTGGAGAATAACCCATATATTGTTCCAAAATAGGTGTTACATACGTATAGACTACAAACGCACCACCGTAACCAATGGCAGTAATGAAAAGAATCAATAACATTCGAACATTGCTTAATACTTTACCTATATCACGTAATGAAATTGGATTTCCTTTCGATAATTGGTTGGGTACTAAAAACGCGTTCGCAATTAAACCTATAATACCGATTAGAACGATAAAGATAAAAGACATACGCCAGCCAATTACTTGTCCAATAAATGTACCAAGTGGGACACCTGTTACAGTAGCTAATGTTAATCCTGTAAACATAAAGGCAATTGCACTTGCTCGTTTATTTGGTTCAACAACATCTGCTGCTATAACTGAAGCGATGGACATAAACACACCATGGGATAATGCTGAAATAATACGTCCTATTAATAGAATAGAGAAACTAGGTGCTATTGCTGCGGTTAAGTTCCCAAGAATAAAAATAGCCATAACTAGCAATAATACTGTTTTTCGACTAAGACGAGAAGTTAAGGCTGTTAATAAAGGAGCCCCAACAGTGACACCTAGAGCATATATAGAAACGGTTAAGCCTGCTGTACTTAAAGATACACCGAAATCATTTGTTATTAATGGTAAAAGTCCGACACTGATAAATTCAGTAGACCCTATACCAAATGCACTGATAGCAAGTGCTAGTAAAGTTAATTTTGCATTTGGTTTTTTCGAATGTGACATAAAATAAATATCTCCTTTAATATTGATTGCATTTATAGTAATATGATTAGTACATGTCTAAAAGTTGTGTAGAGTACTTTTAGTTACTTTTGAATATAACGGGGGTTTACTATGCAAAAAGTTTATAATATTGGTGTTGAAGCTACTCTTGAAGTTATTGGTGGCAAATGGAAACCAGTGATCCTTTGTCATTTAAACCACCATGGTAAAATTCGTACAAATGAGTTTAGAAGATTAATTCCTGGAATTTCACAAAAAATGCTCACAAGTCAATTAAGAGAGTTAGAGCAAGACGGATTAATCCACCGAAAAGTCTTCAACCAAGTACCGCCGAAAGTGGAATATTCCTTAACGCCTTATGGACAAGAAATGGAACCTATTTTAAACATGCTTTGCACTTGGGGCGAAAAGCATGTTGAAGTATTACAAGATAAAGGCGAAGATGTGATTTTAATACAACGTGATGAAGATGATATAAAACAAACATCGTAATGATGGAGAAAGAGACTGTCAAACAAAAACAGTCTCTTTTTTATTACTTATAAAGCAAAGTCAAATTCATCTGGGTTTGGTCCAACACGTTGATCAAGATTCATCGCATTGATTAGAGCCATTTCTTCGTCTGTTAAATTGAAGTCAAAAATATCAGCGTTTTGTACCATACGTTCTCTACGAACAGATTTTGGAATCGTGATAATTCCGTTTTGAATATCCCAACGTAAAATAACTTGAGCGTTAGATTTTCCATATTTAGTTGCAATTTTAGAAATCGTTTCGTCTTCAAGAAGCCCGCCTTGCATTAATGGTGCCCATGCTTCAAGCTGAATTTGGTGCTTGTCACAGAATGAACGTAGCTCTATTTGTTGCAAGCGAGGGTGGAATTCCACTTGATTCACAACAGGTTTAATACGAGCAAAGGACAATAAATTCTGTAAATGTGCAACAGTAAAGTTACATACCCCAATTGCTTTAATCCTTCCTTGATCATATAAATCTTCTAATGCTCTCCAAGATTCAGCGTATTTATTTTTACCTGGCCAATGAATAAGGTAGAGGTCTAAATACTCTAATCCTAACTTTTGTAGACTATCTTCATATGCAGCAATCGTTTCATCATAGCTTAATCCGTCATTCCATACTTTTGATGTAATAAACAGGTCTTCACGTTGTAAGCCAGTTGATGCTAGCGCTTGTTTAATTCCTTCACCTACACCTGCTTCATTGCCATAAATAGCGGCAGTATCAATACTTCGATATCCAACATCAATAGCGTTTTTAACCAGCTCAGCTGTAGCGTCATTTTCTACTTGGAAAACGCCTAGACCCATACCAGGCATTTGTAGCCCGTTATTTAATGTGATTGTATCTTGTAAATGATTAATCATAATTGATACCTCCAATTGATTGTTTATTGCCTTAGTGCTTCTTCATTATGCTGCCTTTGGATAGTAAAAAAAAGTACATACATTTTTGTTATATAGAAACTTCGAGGTAACATTTGTGAGGGGACAAGGGTTTAGAGGTATAGATAATAAATAAAAAAAGCGTAAATCCATGTTGTGGATCTACGCCTAAATTCATTAATCTTATAATTCTTTTGTCATTAAAATGTGGGGAATTCCATCCTCCATAAAGATATCGGATGCAGTTTGATATCCAAGCTTATGATAAAATCCTTCTGCATGTTTTTGGCCATGTAATTTAACCTTCGAGACACCTTGAGTTTTTGCTATTTCTTCTAATGCTGCACAATGTTCTTCCCTAGGCCAAATTGACGGAATTCTTGAAGTACACAAATTCTTTCTAACTTTCCATACTCCTCAACAATTCGAAGTCTTCCAGTTCCAACAGGTTGTCCATTATAAAACACTAAGATGTGCTTACAAGTTGAGTTAAGATGATCGAATTGGTCGAATTCATCTGATAAAGGGACGCCTTGCTCCTTTACAAAAACTTCTTTTCTAATTGAAAATGCAGTTTCTAAATCTTCATTTGAAGTAATTAATTGATATGTCATCATTTTTCACCTTTCTATAGTGAGCAGGAGGCGGGTCCTAGATTTATTTCCAGTATGAGTCCTGCCATGCTGTTTTGTTTATTATCATTTTGTTGTAAATGCAATAAAAATAAGTTAAATTTAATATATATCACTTTTGTTGTATTTGCAATAAAAAGTACGAGTTAAGGAGCTTATTATGATTGAGATTTTGCGTGAAATCGGTATGATTGCAAGGGCATTAGATTCAATAAGCAACATCGAATTTAAAGATTTAGATCTGACGAGGGGGCAGTATTTATACCTTGTTCGAATATGTGAAAATCCAGGAATTATTCAAGAAAAACTAGCGGAAATGATAAAGGTGGACCGAACAACAACCGCCAGAGCAATAAAAAAGCTTGAGATGAATGGTTTTATTGAAAAGAAAGAGGACGAGCAAAACAAAAAAATTAAGAAACTTTACCCAACAGAAAAAGGGATGGAAGTTTATCCTCTAATAAAAAGAGAAAATGATTATTCAAATCGCGTGGCATTACAGGGATTTTCAGAATCCGAGGCAAAAACGATTTTAGATTTATTGATTAGGGTAAGAAAAAATGTTGAAGTCGATTGGGAATATGTCAAAAAAGGAAATAAGAGAAATTATTGATTAGGGATGAGGGTGACCTTGTGTCGATGAAGGGAGCAGTATTGAATATGGCAGTAACGATCAAAAAGTGTAACCATGAGGATTTAAAAACACTTCAGGAAATCAGTATAGAGACGTTTTACGAAACATTTAAGGATCAGAACACAGCTGAAAATATGAACGCCTATTTGGAAAATGCATTTCAGTTAGAAAAGTTGGAGAGTGAATTATCAATCCCATTTTCACAATTCTTTTTCGTTTGTGTCGAGGATGAGGTGGCCGGTTATTTAAAGGTGAACACAGACGAGGCTCAGTCTGAAAAAGAGGGGAACGATTCCCTTGAGGTTGAAAGGATTTATGTGAGGAAAAAATTCCAAAAACATGGATTAGGCAAAGTGCTTTTGAATAAAGCGATTGAAATTGCGGTAGAGCAGAGTAAGAGGAAAGTTTGGTTAGGTGTATGGGAAAAGAATGAAAATGCCATCGCCTTTTATGAAAAAATGGGATTCATCAAAACAGGCTCTCACTCGTTCCAAATGGGAGATGAAGAACAGTTGGATTGGATCATGACAAGGGCGCTCGGGTAGGGACATTGGGGACAGTAAAAGTGTCCCACAAAATTTTGGGACACTTTTACTGTCCCAGATGTCCCACTTTCCAGTAAAGCAAAATTAAGTTAATATGATATTAGATATGTATCTAATAAGTGGGGTATTACGATAGTGGGACAGAAAACCTGTCCCCAGTGTCCCAAGTAGAGAGGGAGTTGCACATGGGAAGTGAGATGGATATATTTGAACAGCCATTGGAGCAGGTAATGTATGTGTCCTCACCGGTCGTTGAGAGTATTGCTATGCTATGTGCAATGACAACGAATAATAAAGAATTTTTAGAAGAAGATCTTGATAGAATGTACGAGGAAATAGGAGATCTGCCTATCGTTGATCAATTAAGAAGGCTTCCTGAAAATAGTGTCTACCTTATTTTTAATCTGCTTATACCGATTCCGAATTTCGCATCCGTTGACCACTTTTCAGAGAAGGTTAAGCAATTGAAAGATGAGTATTTTGTTTTTTATTGGTGGAGTGAAGATATTCCACTCGAAACCATTCAACAGCTTATACATAACCCGGCTAGCATTTGGGATATAGAAGAAACGTATTATTGGCAGCAGCACGAAGACCGTGCATATGTTGAGGAGTGGCTATTGAATCTTTCCAACTTTAAAGAACAGTTTGCAGATATCCTGTTGCGTATTGCGCAAAGTAAAACATTTCAGGAACTTATGGAGTCGAAACAATCCGTTGTCCAACAGTCGATTGCAACACTGAAGCAATTATCTTTAGAGCCTTTATTACTTGCTCAATATGTAATGGGAAAGACCTTTAGACGAGTTAGTGATTATAAAATGTACTATTTCTTGCCTAGTTATTTTATATCACCTGTTCGTATCCGTATATTTAACGATTCCGTTTGTTACGTAGTTTATGGCTGTGCAAAGCAACTTTCTGATGATCGCGAGAAGAGTGAAACTTTATCGAAGCAATTAAAGGCTATCGCTGATCCGAATCGACTGTTAATACTGAGAATGCTAGCTACCCATAAAGAATACGGAGCAAAATTAGCAGAGTACTTAGGGATCACAACCGCTACGGTTTCCCATCATATTGAGACGTTGAAAAAAGTAGGACTCGTAAAGGAAGAGAAAATCGGCACAATAAAATACTTTACTGCAGACAAAGAACAGGTGAATAAAATGTTCCGTACCCTGCAGACATTCATGAAAGCTTAACCTTAATTGGTTAAGCTTTTTATTGTTTTGGGTAAAGTTGCACTACTTCTCAATGACAGGAAGGAAGATTTTTACGGAAACTTGTCCTTGAGACGGCTTCTAGAGGACAGAAAAGCAGAATTTATCCGGAAGTTGTCCTTGAGAAAGGACGGAAAAACGAATTTCATTAGAATACTGTCCTTGAAACAGCATTAAGAATAAAAAGTAGATGAATTTTCCAAAAAATGATTGAATTTTGAACACCTATATTAGATAATCACCATATTAGATGATTATCTAATATATAAAGGGGAGAAATAAATCGATGTCGAAAACAATTATTCAAGTTGATCAAGTTAAAAGAACATATGAAGTGAAAAATGGCAGTTGGAAGAAGGAGAAAAAGTTTGTTGAAGCGGTGAAAGGAATTTCTTTCGACGTT
The DNA here is from genome assembly GCF_049202975.1 of Ureibacillus sp. MALMAid1270. Classification (NCBI taxonomy): domain Bacteria; kingdom Bacillati; phylum Bacillota; class Bacilli; order Caryophanales; family Caryophanaceae; genus Ureibacillus; species Ureibacillus sp. MALMAid1270. The sequence continues at coordinate 7,632 of NZ_JBMIRP010000007.1, forward strand.
AAAGAGGGTGAAATATTTGGTTTACTTGGTCCAAACGGAGCGGGTAAAACTACGATGATTAAAATGCTGACAACTATGCTTATTCCAACAGACGGTACAATCGAAGTACTTGGATTTAATCCAGTTCATCAACATAAAGAGCTACGACCACATATTAATTTCATCTTAGGTGGTGAACGAAATTTATATTGGCGCTTGTCTGCTTATGATAATCTTGCGTATTTTGCTGACCTCTATAAAATCCCACGTTCAACCCAAAAGGCACGGATTCCAGAATTATTGAAGCTAGTTGAGTTGGAAGAAGTGGCGGATAGAAGAGTAGAAACATTTTCAAAAGGGATGAAGCAGCGACTTCAAATTGCTCGCGGACTATTGAACAATCCGAAAATATTATTTTTAGATGAACCTTCAATTGGATTAGATCCAGTTAGTGCCCGGAAGCTTCGTGATATATTACGAGACTTAAATCAGCAAGGAACGACGATTGTATTAACGACTCATTACATGTATGAAGCGGATGAATTATGCGATCGAATTGCCTTTATTAATCATGGGGAATTGATTGCTATTGATACGCCGCAAAATTTAAAGCAACGAACGAATCATCTGTCGGTGATTGAGTGCAAACTTTCGAACAGCACGAAGCAGGAGATTACGAGGTTATTAGAAGGAGCGAACATTTTCGATTCTGAAATTCATGAGGAACAAAATGTATTGAAAGTGCGAATTCCAGCAGAAGAACCACAGAAAGTAGTTTCATTGCTCTATAACTTGCCGTATCTAGAAGTGCAAGATTTATCTATCACAAAACCTTCATTAGAGGATGCATACGTTTCGATGGTTGGAGGGGTGTAAGATGCGAGGAAATCTACAGGCTTTTTTCAAAACTATTATCGTTCAAATGAAGTTATCGATCGCAAGGCCGATGTTTCAGTTTGTCATCTGGATCTCGCCGTTTTTCTACGCAACTATCACTTACTTTGTGTATGGTGGGCAATCGCCAGAGAAAATATTTCATTATGTTGTACTTGGCTCAGGGTTTATGGGGTTGTGGACGTCGATTGTTTATTCTTCCGCAAGTGATATAAACCGGGAACGTTTTTACGGCACCTTGGAAAATATATTTGTTGCACCGGTTTCATTTGCCTATATCATCATGGGGAAAATTGTTGGCAATACAATCTGGGGATTCATCTCCATGTTGCTTTCATTCGTCTATTTACGATTTGTGTTTAACCTAGAGTATCCAGTGGTAAACCCGTTACTAATTGGTTCGGCTTTTCTTGTGGTTGTTATTGCAATATCAGTGTTTGCATTTGTGATGGCACTTGTATTCACGTTATCCAAACAGGCAGAAGTGTTAATGAATTTCATTGAATATCCAATCTTTTTAATTTGCGGGTTTTTATTTCCTATTGCTATCTTACCAACATGGTTACAACCGATTTCCGCAATTTTACCGCCGACCTGGGCAATCGAGCTTTTAAGAGTAGTAACGAATAACGCTAGTACATCTGCTCAAATTGTGCAGGCGATCTTAGTGTTAATTGGCATAACGGTTATTTATGTTGTCATTGCGTTCGTGGCGTATGGAGCGGTTGATCGAAAAGCTCGAATGGATGGAAAGCTGGGGGTGTATTAATGGAAAGTATGAAGCGATTTTTTAGGCATGCAGTTTTATCCTATAAAGCATTGTTTGGGATGTTAGATCCGAAAGCTTATATCTTGGTGATGTTACTAAATCCATTGACGCAATTGATCTTCTTTGCAATGTTAGTGAATTATGTTTATAGGGGTGTTGGGTTAGAGGGATATGTGGCATCAAATGCTTTATTACTTTGTGTCATGAGCTCGGTGTTTGGCATGATGACGGTTGTGATGTCAGACCGCGGAATGGGGACGTTACCGATTGTTATGGCATCACCAGTGAATAAAGGAGTTTTATTCTTTGCGCGGTCGGTACCGCATATTGTAAATGGTGCCTTTACTGCATTTCTTGGATTAGTTTTTGGTGTATTGATTTTCGGTGTATCGATTCCAGTTGAGTCACTATTGCCACTACTTTGCATCTGGATGATTTCAATTTTTTCTGCATGTGGGCTTGGGTTAATTTTAGGGTCATGTAGTTTTTGGACCCCTTCCATGCATTTACTTTCTAATATTCTAGCAAGTGCTTTATTGCTTTTGAGTGGTGCTAATTATTCATTATCCGTCATGCCGAGCTGGTTGAGTGATTTAGCGAAGTTTTTCCCATTAACACGCGGGGTGGAATTAACAAAAGCTATTGTGAATGAAGGCGATACTTCTCAATTTGTTCGTCTCATGTCTGAAGAGTTATTACTTGGCTGTATTTACTTTGCAATAAGTATCGTTGCCATTCGTTACGCCGAGTATCTGGCAAGAGTGAAGGGAACTATGGAGATGAGTTAGAGGAAGTTGGGGGGACAGCGGGACATTGGGGACAGTAAATCTGTCCCTTTTATATTTTGGGACAGATTTACTGTCCCTAGTGTCCCACCTCACTGAAAACCCCAGAAGGAAAATCACCTTTTCAGTTGAATACTAATTTTAGAGTCAATCATTTTTATGGGGGATGGATTCATAGAATAGTAGTTCGAGTGGAGGGAAATGAATGGAACACATTACAACATATACAGTAACTGAAAATGAAATCGATGAATTGGGACATATGAATTATCTTCATTATATTATGCAGTTTACGAATTCGCGGATGGAGTGGCTAAAGGAAGTTGGTCTAAGCTTTCATGAACTAGTGGAGCGCAAACTGGGACCAGTGTTACTAAAAGTTGAAACCGAATATTCGAAAGAGGTTCGCCTTGGGGATACAGTTGAAATTCGTACTAGGCTAACAAAGGTTGGCACGAAAAGCTTCACTGTAGAACAAACCATGCTTCATGAGGGACAAATTTCAGCTTCATCGACTTCCATTTTAGTCATTATGGATCTGCAAGCACGTAAAGCCATTCCAGTGCCAGATGAAATCGCAAGAAACAAATGGGACAACGGGCAGGGACAACGGGGACAGGTAAAGTGTCCCACTTAGGTTTAGGGTTAGGGGGATCTTGATTGAGAATTTTTAAGTTTAGTAAAGAAGTTGGGAAGAAGATTTCACAATATAATTCGGATTTTACCATGTCTCGCATAATCCAAACTGAAAAAGTCACGAATATTGGCTGCATGTATTTAGAGGAGAACGGGATTATTGGCTATCACCAGGCCGTTGTACCTCAGCTACTTCTAATCATGAATGGAGAAGGATACGTTAGAGGAGAATCCGAAGAGTACTTCAAGGTTCAACCCGGAGATGCAGTTTTTTGGGAGAAAGATGAATGGCATGAGACCAAAACGGATAAAGGATTAACAGCCATTGTCATTGAGAGTGAAGAACTGAATCCGGAGAGGTTTATGGGATAGTGGGACATCGGGGACAGGTTTTCTATCCTCGTAATTGGGGACAAAAAACCTGTCCCCAACGTCCCGAAAATAAAATAATTGGAGGAATGTTAATGGTATTTGCTAAAGCAAGAGCAGTAGATGGTCCAGATAAGCCGTTTCGAGCTGCAGAGATTAAAAGACGTGAACTTGATTTACATGATGTATTGATTGAAATTAAATACGCTGGAATTTGTCATTCGGATATCCATACTGCTCACGGTGAATGGGGACCAGTAAATTATCCACTTGTTCCCGGACATGAGATTGCAGGAATTGTAATTGCGGTTGGTTCTGATGTTACAAAATACAAAGTTGGTGATCGAGTAGGGGTTGGCTGTATGGTTGATTCCTGCCGTGAATGTGAGAACTGTCAAAAAGGTGAAGAGCAATACTGTGTTGAGGGGAATATTCCTACCTATGCAGGTGCTGGTAAATATGGTGAGCCAACTCAAGGCGGCTATTCTACTCACATTGTCGTTACTGAGGATTTTGTGGTCAAAATTCCTGATAGCATTGAGCTAGATGTCGCAGCGCCGTTACTCTGCGCGGGTATTACGACATATTCTCCATTAAATCACTGGGGAGCAGGACCAGGTAAAAAGGTAGCCGTTGTCGGTTTAGGTGGACTTGGTCATATGGCTGTCCAAATTGCTCATGCCATGGGTGCTGAAGTGACGGTTTTATCACAATCATTGAAGAAAAAGGAAGACGGATTAGCGTTAGGTGCAGATCATTACTATGCGACAAGCGACCCGGAAACATTCAAGCAACTTGCTAACACATTTGATTTAATCATTAATACGGTAAGTGCAAAGATTAATCTGAACGCTTACTTACGATTACTCAACCTTGATGGTACTTTAGTAAATGTCGGTGCTCCCGCAGAGCCACTTTCATTAAACGTAGGCAATTTAATTAACCGACGCCGTTCATTTGCAGGCTCATTGATTGGTGGCATCCGTGAGACTCAGGAAATGTTAGATTTCTGTGCGCAACATAACATTGCTCCAAAAATTGAAGTTATTTCAGCTGACCAAATTGATGAAGCTTACAAACGTGTATTAGCTTCAGATGTGAAATATCGATTCGTCATTGATACAAGCACTATGTAGGGGGTAGGGAGACAGGTTTTCGGTCTCTTATTCTATTATTTGGGACAGAAAACCTGTCCCCAACGTCCCGCATAATGTCCAAATTGAAATAGTACAATGAAACGGTGTGGGATTTTTATCCTTTTATGTATTAGGGGATAAAACCTAATTCATAAGAAGTAATAAAATTACTGGAGGGTTTGTGATGGGATTATTAAGTGGAATTTTAGGAAATGCATCGAAGGCAAATGTGGATGAGGTAACAAAAGAACTTGGCCCGATTCTAGCAAACGGGGAAGAAGTTGATGTTGCGTTCAAGTTGATCAGGGATTTAATTGTTTTTACAAATAAGCGTCTAATTATGGTTGATAAACAAGGTATTACTGGGAAAAAAGCAGAATATCATTCTTACCCATACAAATCCATTTCCCATTTTAGTGTTGAAACAGCTGGCCTTTTCGATGCAGATGCGGAACTGAAAATCTGGATTTCAGGCGCACAGTTGCCTGCAATTACAAAGCAATTCAAAAAAGACAACAGCATTTACGACGTTCAAAAAGCGTTAACTGCTGTATGTGGATAATGGGACATCGGAGATGAGGGACAACGGGGACAGTAAATCTGTCCCATTATTATTTTTGGGACAGATTTACTGTCCCCAGTGTCCCACCTACTCAATAGGGGGTAATTTCCATTTCAGAGAAGGAAAGAGAACGATTAATAGAGAAAGAGTTAAAGAGAAACCCAGGTGGTGCTTTAAATAATACTTGGGCAAATGTATTAACAGGTTCTCCGAGTAGTGGCTGTCTAATCAATATCGGTTCAATCATAATAATTATCATTTTTATTCTAATAGTAAGAGCTTGTTCAAATTAGGGGGATAGATGAACAGTTGGGACATTGGGGACAGGTTAAGTGTCCCACGAGATTAGTGGGACAGATTTACTGTCCCCAATATCCCGGCAAGGATGGGAACAATGGGACAACGGGGACAGGTTAAGTGTCCCACGGGATTAGTGGGACAGATTTACTGTCCCCAATGTCCCGGCAAGGATGAGAACAATGAGACAACAGGGACAGGTTAAGTGTCCCCGAGATTTTGGGACAGATTTACTGTCCCCAATGTCCCACCGGCACACAATGTCCCACCGGTACACAATGTCCCACCGGCACACAATGTCCCGACACCCACAGTCCCACCCTCTAACACCAATGTTCAATAAAGAAAGGCGGGTATCTCATGGAGTTGCGGCATTTAGAGTATTTTTTAATGGTCAGTAAAGAATTACATTTTACTAAAGCGGCTGAAAAATTAGGAATCTCTCAACCGACTTTAAGTCAACAAATAAAAATGCTTGAAAAAGAGCTAGGTTATTCACTTTTTAATCGAGTTGGAAAGAAAATCGAGTTGACGAAAGTTGGAGAAATTGTCCAAGAAGAAGCGTTGAAAATTCAAGGTGCTATCGAAAACATTACTTCTCAAATTGCAGCATTCTCCAAAGGGGACCTCGGCGAATTGAAGATTGCTGTGTTACCAGGGGAAATCACAGATTTGGTAGCTACTTTATGTATTAAATTTAATCAGCTTTATCCAAACGTCAAAGTATCTATTGAAACGACTGATCAAGTAGAAAAGGCTGTTTTAGACAGTCGAGCTGATTTCGGTATTAGTTTCCAACTCAATCAAAATGATCAATTGCAAGTAACAAAACTATATGATGAGGAATTTTATCTCATTACCAATCATAAGAATGAAGAGCAAAAAGTTACTTTTTCACAAGTTTTAGAAGGGCCACTTATTCTATTCCCAAGTGTGCATCAATGTAGAAAAATCCTTAATAAAACAAGTAATGAAATCGGTAAACCGCTAGAACCTATTGTAGAAACGTCTAGTATAAAATCAATTCTAAATCTAGTTCGAAGTGGTGTTGGCAGAAGTGTTGTCTCCCGGACATTATTTGAATTTTATGATACGGAAGATTTATTTTTCCAACAGATTGAAAAGCCCACTTTATCTAGGGGAGTTTATCTTGTTATGAAAAAGAATTGCATTATTAATTATTCGGCACGAGAATTTATTAAGTTACTAGTAAATGAAATCGAAAAGCTTCAATTTCATACGGAGAAAGATGCGATTCATTTTTTATATCAATCTGCATTATAGATTTTACCTATCATTATCATAGAAATGACCTAATAGACATTAAGTTGGGCACTCTATACAATGTAGATAGGACAACTAGAATTTGCATTTCAAAGGGGATTGCTGTTTGGTAATAATATTTTCATTGCCAAAGCGAAAATGTAGATACTAAATACAAACTAATTCGGGGTGATTGTTAATGGGAAAAGATTTAAGTCAATTCATCAGAAACGAAGCGTTTTTAGACAAGGTTGTTACTGCTGAAGAAGCAGCTTCTTGGATTGAAGACGGAATGAACCTTGGAATGAGTGGATTCACACTTTTCGGTGAGCCAAAAGAGTTTCCACTAGCACTTTCAAAACGTGGGGAGAAAGAAAACTTTAAAGTAAACCTGTACACAGGTGCATCTTTAGGACCAACTGCTGACCAATCAATGGCAGAAGCAGGAATCATTAACTTACGTGTTCCTTACCAAGGAAACGCTGTTATGCGTAATAAAATCAATGCAGGTGAACTTTACTATATTGACCAGCACTTATCACATACAGCTGAAGAGATCCGAAAAGGTACTCTAGGTAAAATCGATTATGCAATTATCGAAGCAGCTGCAATTACTGAAGACGGTTTAATTATCCCAACAGGTTCTGTAGGGAACTCACCGATTTTTGTCGAAAGAGCTGAAAACGTTATCATTGAAATAAACACAACTGCTCCTCGTGCGTACGAAGGTCTTCATGATATCTACGTACAAAAAGATCAAGGTGAGCGTAGAGAAATACCACTTTATAGCGTAGGCGATCGTATCGGAGAAATTGGTATTAGAGTAGATCCGGCGAAAGTAAAAGGTATTGTATTATCAGAACAACCGGATATTCCATCACCATTATTTGAGCCAAATGAAGAAACTCAACAAATAGCAGATAACTTATTAGACTTCTTCGCTAACGAAGTAAAAGAAGGAAGATTACCAAATTCTTTAGCTCCACTACAATCTGGAGTAGGGTCTGTTGCGAATGCGGTTCTTAATGGTATGAAAACTTCTCAATTTAAAGATATCGAAGTAGCTTCTGAAGTTTTACAAGACGGCGTATTCGATTTAATCGACGCTGGTGTTGTTAAATTTGCGGTAGGTACAGCATTCTCACTTTCTAAAAAACGTGTAGATTCTCTAGCTGAAGATTTAGAGAAATACAAAGATAAAATTATGTTCAGACCACAAGAAATTTCAAATAATCCAGAGGTAATCCGTCGTTTAGGTGTTATTTCATTTAATACTGCTCTTGAAGTTGATATTTACGGAAACGTTAACTCAACTCACGTGAGCGGATCAAAAGTAATGAACGGTATCGGTGGATCTGGAGACTTTGCTCGTAATGCGAGAATTACAATTTTCGTAACACCTTCATTAGCGAAAAACGGTGCAATCTCAGCAATCGTTCCATTCGTATCACACGTTGACCATACAGAGCACGATGTAGACGTAATCGTAACTGAGCAAGGATATGCGGATCTTCGCGGACTTCCACCAGTGAAGCGTGCAGAAAAAATGATCGAAATCGCACACCCAACATACAGACCACAATTACGTGCGTACTTCGAAGAAGCAAAAGAAAAAGTAGGTGGCCAAACACCACACATTCTTGAAAAAGCATTCTCATTCCATCAAAACCTAAAAGAAAAAGGCACAATGCTATTCGAGGAAGAAAAAGTATCAAAATAATGGGACATTGGGGACAGTAAATCTGTCCCAATATTTTTTTGCCCCAATCCCTGAACCAAACATGGTACAACTGCTGGGACATTGGGGACAGTAAATCTGTCCCAATATTTCCTCCCCCAATTACCCAAACCAATCATGATACCGTCATGGCCATACCAAGAAGAGAAAGGATTTACCGCCACATGCATTGAATATATAGAATAAGAAGTTTTCTAGATAAGGAGAGATTCAATGTTCTTTGTACAAATGTCGGGGTTTCCGGGCTCAGGGAAATCAACACTCGCGCTTGAAATAGCAAAAAGAACAGGGGCAATCATTATCGACCATGATGTTGTAAAAACTGCTTTATTAGAATCTATTGATGTTGAAGTCGACCCTAAACTTGCGGGCAAGATTTCATACAATATAGACTGGTCCTTAATTGAATCTTTCCTGTCACAAGGACAAAAAGTAATTTTTGATAGTCCTTGTTTGTACGAAGAAATGATTACAAAAGGAACAGCTTTAGCGAAAAAATATCAAGCATCCTACAAATACGTTGAGTGTTACCTCAATGATTTTGATGAAATCAATCTACGTTTAAAAAATCGGGAAAGTAAGATTAGCCAAATAAAAGAGGTTAAATCAATTGAAGGATTTCGATTTACTATTGAAAACAGTAAAAAGCCTCCGCAACACAAGTGCTTGGTTGTAGACACAAGCAAACCATTAGATAGCTATATTCAAGAGGTTTTGGAATATATCTTGGAGTAATTTGATTAAACAAACTTAGCCTAGCTAAATAAATTCAATAAGAAATGGGGCATATAAATATGCTGAAGGCACTATCGGTTATACCAGAAGATAAAAGAATTGCAGGGGTACATTGTGTTCCAATAATGGAAAATGGCTCAATAGTTATGGCTTGGGACAAAGACGAGCAAGTTTTGACTACAATTGGTGGTAGATTAGAAGGGGAAGAGAATATCGATGAAGCATTAGAACGTGAAGCAATGGAAGAAGTAGGGATGACCATTAGTTCTGAAAAAATACCATTTGCTTCGTGGTACTGGGAATCAACTGATACATATACAATATGGTTTTTGGTTAAAGCTCAGAAGTTTTTACCTTATACGTTTGATTTTGAAAAAACAGGCTACGTGATCTTCAATTTTGAAACTGCTAACCAAATAATTTCTAAATTAGAACCAAACAACAAAACTAGAATTGAGATTTTGAAATTAGCTTATGAGAAAGCTCAAGAACTTAATTTATTCGAAAATCTTAACTGACTTTAAGGTGAATCAAACGCATCGCAATAAAACGGGAATTTGTAGTGCGTTACTTTATTTCTAATCTATACAATCTTTCAATTGGAGATTCTTCTCTAAAAGTTTTAACTTCTTCTACAAACTCCCAACCAAATTTTTCATATAATCCTACATGCTTTGTATACAAGAACAATTCATTTAAATTTGCTTTTTTAGCATTTTCATTCACTGTATTCATTAGTTCTCGACAAACATTTTTTCCTCTAATTTTTTCATCTACATAAACATTAATAAGCCATGGATATAGATCAGGTCTACTATTTAAGTCCTCAGACATAGATAATTGATACATACCTGCTGGTTCTTCACCAATTAAAGCAACATAAGTTTGTGGTAATCGAACTGTATTTAATGAATGTTGTAAATTACATCTCAACTCTTCATAACTCATTCCATTTCTAATTCCCCACCAATGATAATTCCATTCACATATCTTTTCGAAAATAAAGTTTTGATCGTCTTCTAGTCTAATAATTTTCATACAAAAAAATCCTTTCAAGTTCCATTGTTCAACTGAATAATATCATATCTTTGATGAATATCTCACTTTGTAACGAGGGAGTCTATCAATAAGGATTTACGCTATTAAAAATTTCCATATAAATCTTATTGATATAGGGATAACAATCATGTAGTCTTTTATTTGCTGTGACAAAAAAATATGATTTTTTCTTCTTATCAAGAGAGATTGAGGGACTGGCCCGATGAAATCTCGGCAGCGGAACAAAGTTTAAGTTACTGTGCCAAATCCAGCAAGTAGGACTTGATAGATAAGAGGAGTGTTTTATAGATATAAGGCCTCTTCTTGATTTGTTTCAAGAGGGGGCTTTTTTTCGGGGCAAGAATAGACAAGATCTGTCCCATTTTATTTTCGGAGGTAGAAATATGAAAAAAGGAAATCCATGGGCGTTAATCCCATTTGTTGTTTTTTTGATTTTATTTATTGGTTCTGGGATTATTCTAGGCGATTTTTATGCCTTTCCAGTCATTGTAGCCATTACTATTTCAGGAGCTGTAGCATTGGCAATGAATCGAAAAGAACAGTTTGCGCTTAAGGTTGATATTTTTTGCAAAGGTGCGGGAAATTCAAATGTCATGCTAATGGTTATAATTTTTCTATTGGCAGGTGCATTTTCAGAGGTAGCAAAAGGCATGGGAGCAGTGGATTCCACTGTTAACTTTGCGTTATCGGTTGTTCCTCAAAACCTGTTAGTAGTAGGGTTGTTCATCATTTCATGCTTTATCTCCTTATCAATGGGGACATCGGTGGGAACGATTGTTGCACTGGCGCCAATTGGGGTTGGGATAAGCGAACATACGGACATTACGATGGCTTTAGTGATGGGTGCTATTATTGGCGGCTCTATGTTTGGCGATAACTTATCCTTTATTTCAGATACAACCATTACTGCAGTTCGTTCGCAAGGTGCTGAAATGAAGGATAAATTTAAGGTGAATTTTTGGATTGTGTTGCCAGCTGCTATTCTAACGGGCATTATTTTAGCGGTGGTCACAATGGGTGAAACTGGACAAGTAGAGCATCTAAGCTATAGTTTTGCCAAAATTGTTCCGTATATTTTTGTTATTATTTTCGCGTTAGTTGGAATGAATGTTTTCCTCGTTCTTCCATTAGGGATTGTTCTTTCAGGGGCAGTTGGCTTAATTGATGGAAGCTATCAGTTAATGAGCGTTTTGCAAAAAATAGGTGAAGGTATGGCAGGCATGTACGAAATGGCCTTCCTTGCGATATTAATAGCTGGAATGGTTGAGGTTATTAAATTTAACGGTGGTATAGACTTTATACTTCAACTAGCAACAAGAAGAATAAAATCAAAAAAAGGTGCCGAATTAGGGATTGCTGGTCTAGTAAGTCTTACTGATTTATCAACGGCTAATAATACAATTGCTATTTTGATCACAGGCCCACTTGCAAAAAATATTGCTGAACAATATGATATTGAACCGCGAAAATCCGCAAGTATATTAGATATTTTCTCCTGTTCAATACAAGGCCTATTGCCATATGGAGCTCAATTCCTTGCAGCCGCAAGCGTAGCGGGGATATCACCAGTGAGCATTCTGCAATACGCTTATTATCCAGTGCTTATAGGAATCTGTGGAATTATCGCAATACTTGTTGGATATCCAAGAAAAATGAAAACTCAAATCTAATAAAGGTGAATAAAATTAAAAGGCGCTTTTCTTTAAAAAGAAGGCGTCTTTTTACGTGAGGCAAAATGAAATAAGAGCTTCCTCAAATGGGAAAGCTCTTTATTTATTATGAAAATACTAGTCTAATATTTTTACTTTCAATTGTTTTACTCCGAATTTGATTGCCTCTTCCTTAGTTGGTACAAAGACATCGATTTTATTTCCTTTGATGGATCCACCAGTATCCCCAGCGATTGCTTCGCCATAGCCTTCAACATATACTTTACTTCCTAGTGGAATAACTGTTGGGTCGACTGAGATGACTTTTGCATTTGGGTTTTCTTTAAGGTTAATGCCAGTAGATGTAATACCTGAACATCCTTCACATGTAGCAGTATAAGCAGTAGCTTCCACGATGATTTCTTTTCCTTCAGCTTCGTTTGTAGCCGGAGCAGCTGGCTTCGTTACAGCTTCATTAGTTGTTGGTGCAGCTGGCTTTGTTACAGCTTCATTAGTTGCTGGAGCGGCCGGCTTTGTTTCAATTTTATTAGTAGCTGGAGCGGCCGGCTTTGTTTCAACTTTATTAGTAGCTGGAGCAGCTGGCTTTGTTTCAACTTTATTAGTAGCCGGAGCAGTTGGCTTCGTTTCAACTTTATTTGTTGCCGGAGCTGTTGCAACAGGTGTACTTTCCTTTGAAGTTGATGCTACAGGTTTCAACGGATTTTCAGCTAATATCGTATTATCATTAATTCCATCAAAGATTACTAGATTTAGATCAGGATGAATCAGATCCGAATTTAATTGATTCCATTCTTTTAGTTGTGAAACTTTCACTTGATTAGCTCGAGCTATGTCCCACAAAGTGTCACCTTTTTTAACTGTATATTGTTTTTCCGTAATAATTTTCAAGACATCCCCAGGGTGTATAAGATCTGTCGTTAGATTATTAAACTTTTGAAGATTTTCTACTGTTGTATTATGAGCACGAGATAAATCCCATAGGGTATCTCCTTTTTCTACTGTAATGGATGCAGCTTGTACATTTGTACCTAAAGTAATCGAAAGTGCAGCTACTGGTACTATTGAAATTAACTTTTTAAACATCATTTTGCCTCCTAATTCTTTATTATAGACTCTCGGCATTCGCCGAGCTTTGTGGTTCAAGGATTTTCCTCAAACCAATTTATTTCATCCCTCCTATTTTAGGTGGGATTTTTTAATGTTCATTTTTTTAAAACTGGAAATTAATTATCAAAATATTTTCACGAA
>NZ_JBMIRP010000008.1:0-19043 GCF_049202975.1 Ureibacillus sp. MALMAid1270
TACTTTTTTCCCTTCGCCCTCAAAAACAAGGCGCAACCTTTTCGGAATGTTTGTCAAGAGCGATTGTCCTCTCGTTCGGAGAATGATTTCCGCCCTGAACTATTGTGATTTTCAGTTTTTCATAGAAGTTTTGACACTACCAAATAAATGCACGTACATTTCCAAACATAAGTAGATAAATAGAAATAAAATAAGTTCACAAAAACTTTTCTAAAAACATTTTAGTATTACTTTTCCACTCACCTCTTTCTCCCAAAGGAATACTTGCTGGGATTATTTCATAGTTTGATAAGTGTATAAGTTTTTATATGTATATCGTACGAGCTTAATAAAAAAACAATTTGTTCATTTTAAAACATACTATGCTGTAACTTCCTTTAATTATGAATAAAAGAATTTTTAATAAAGATATAGAAATTTTTATGATTTTATTGTATAAATTATTATAATTTTAAATATTTTTTTATAGATGAAAGGAATTCCCATATGAATTCGTTTGTAGAACAGTACATTCCAATAGCAGATGTAATTGCTAAAACCTTTGGCTCAGATTGCGAAGTTGTCATTCATGATTTAACAATCCCGCAAAACTCAGTCGTTTATACGGTTAACAATCATGTAACAGGCAGACAAATCGGTCAAAGTTTTAATCACTTAATAACGGATGTATTACTTTCTCAAAACTTTACGAATGACTATTCAGCAAATTATTATTTCCGTGCTGACGATGGTCGATTGATTAAATCTTCAACAGTTCTAATTAGAGATCAGGACAAAAAAGTAAAAGGGGCACTTTGTATCAATATTGATACAACAAAGATCACTGAAAATATTACTTGGCTAAACAGTTTACTCCCTCAAGTTCCTGAAAATTTGACTGATACTTCATCACAACAATTTGAAAAGTCATACGAAATGGACCATATTTCAGAAGTTGCCAATGAATTAATTGATAAAATCATTGGAAATAAAGCAGTGAATTCTTTACGAAGAGATGAAAAGATTGAAATGATCCGTTTCATGGAGCAAAAGGGGATCTTCCTTATTAAGGGAACGATTGATCGAGTAGCTGAAAAGTTGAAGATATCTAAAGTAACGGTTTACAGTTATCTTGATGAGATCAAAGAAAAAAATTAAAGGATTAGGTTTGTTTACCGATCCTTTTATTTTGAATTGAATATAGATTTTTTTCTATATCCTCTAGAAAGTCATCAGTGGAAATGTAAATGTGGTGGACTATTAAACCTTGAATTTGAGAAGAAGACAATAGATTTTACACAAACAGCCTCTTCAAGAAACCATTCTCTTTGGAAATATATCGATGCACTACCATTTTTGTGCCACTATTGGAGTTGGAACGATAAAAGATTTCGATCAAGTGTATATTAGTCAAATGTATGATGAACACGCGATTATTTACAATGAAAAATTCAGAAATGAAGTATCTATTGGAGATAAAGTAGAAGTCATTCCAAATCACATTTGTCCAGTATGTAACCTTTATGATGTTGCATACCTAGTTTCTGGTGATGATGTAGTGGAAGAACTTCCGATATTAGCACGAGGAAAACTCCAATAAATAAACGCCATAATTAAAAGACTGAGGAAATTCTCAGTCTTTTTTTATCCATACAAATATAAGAGAAGGGTTATTAATTTACCATTTCTATATCTCAATTGCCCCACCATTAATTCGTTTAAAACCGCGCAGTTTCCCTAATTCTTCTACAAGTTGAAGTGCTGCTTGATCCTTCGCTTTTGCTTCAATCATTATATCTGCCGATTGACCGAAATCTTTTAAAGCTTTTATAAAAGGAAGGGCAAATTCAATATCAACAAAATCAGCATGTGCTCTTATTTGCTTTTCCGACTTTGGAGATGACAAGTGAAATTTCGGTACTTTAACAGTTCTTTCCCACGTCTTTAAAATCCTAGGGAATAAATTAACGTACTCACCTTCACCAGGATTGGCAAAGTGATGATGATAATCAAAAACAAAAGGAACACCATGCTCTTCACAAATTTTCAACGTTTCTTCAGCGGTATATGTTTTATCATCATTTTCAAGTGTTGTTTGATTTCGAATATGTGGTTCGAGCTTCCGAAAATTTTCGTTAAATGAATTGACTGCCTTCACTTTATCACCATACGTACCACCGACGTGAATATTTATCGTTCCATCTTTTTGTAATCCCATTGCTTCAAACATTTCATAATGGTAATTCATATCAATAATTGCATTCGCCGTCACATGTTCTTGTGGACTTGTAAACAATGTAAACTGGTTTGGATGGAAGCTTACTCTTAATTGATGTTTTTTAACTAAAGCACCAATTTCATTAAACAAGTCCTTAAAAGGGGTTTTAAAATCCCACATTACCTCTGGATGTGTAGCAAGTGGTACAAGAGAAGAAGACATTCTATAAACCTTAATGCCATGTGCAATATTATAATGAAGAACACGAATCGTGTTTCTTAAATTTTGCTCTGTCAGGTGATATAACTTCTCTACTCTACTTTTTTCATCGAGTTTTTTCCAATTTGTATACGTTAACGTTCTTGAAGTAGTTGCTTCCCACAATGGAAGCGCCATGGAGACATATCCAAATCTGAGAATCATCGTTTCTCACCAACCTATGATTAATCGATGGAAGTAGTGTTGGTGAATTTATGGGAAATGATACTTTGTTTTATGAGTTTCAATTACTTCTAATGAAGAATTACTTTTCAAGTTTGTTGGTAATTTATTCACATGAATAGTTGGTTTTTTGGTTTTTTAGTTTTTTTTAATTAGCTTTTAATCACCAATTTACTGCATGCAGCTTCATCGGCAATAATCGTTACTTTCGGATGCTTATGAAGAATAGAGGCCGGGAAATCTTCGCTTACTTCACCATTCGTTAAACGATTTAATGTGTCAGCTTTCATTTCTCCAAACACTAGTAATAAGATTTCCTTACTCTCCATAATTGTTTCAATTCCCATTGTAATAGCATGAGTTGGTACATCATCAATGGATGGGAAAAATCTTGAGTTTGCTTTACGAGTGGACTCAACTAACGTAACAATATGTGTTCTGCTCGTAAAAGGTGTTCCAGGTTCGTTAAAGCCGATGTGGCCGTTGATTCCGATGCCTAGAAGTTGAAGGTCAATCTTCCCTGCTTCACTAATTTTATTCTCATAATTATGGCACTCATCTTCTAAATCTGAGGCGTTCCCGTTAGGAAGATGAATTTGATCTTTAGGAATATCGATATGCTCGAATAAATGCTTGTTCATAAAATAATGGTAACTATTTATATCAGTTGGATCCAACTTTGTATACTCGTCTAAATTAAAGGTTTGAACATGTTTGAATGATACATTCCCCTTTTTATATTCGTCTACTAAGTGTCTATATAATCCTTCAGGTGTTGAACCAGTTGCTAATCCAAGTACCGGGGACTCCAATTCTTTTACTTTTCTTAACATATAGTTACATGCTGTTTTACTCATCTCTTCATAATCTTTAACACGTACGATTTCCATTTACTCATTCCTTTATCTTTCTTTATTGGTAACGTGTATATTTAATTAATAAATGATCGTCTACTTGAACGAATGTGCTAGATTTCTTACTAATTCGACCTCTTCATCCCCTTATTCTACTAAAGGTTTCAATAGGTTTCCATAAACCCTTAAGTTTCTTTACATTACTGTAATATACGATTCGCAACAAAGTGTTATAGATAAAGACAAGAAACGGCCAACAATGCAAAAAGTGATCAGCCCATCTAATAAGGTTTGATCACTTTTTTATCACACTAATCTGTCCACTTGAAATATTTCATTCCTACTATTGCCGATACAATTAAGATCCCTGCTAATACCCCTAAATCTAGTAACGCATCCGAAGCAAAAAGCGTTCCGTTCCAACCATCTCTTAATACATTCACTACATATGTTAGTGGTACAAAATGTGATACGTTTTGTAATACTTCTGGTAGAGTTTCTAGGGGAACTGTTGCACCTGATAAAAACATCATCGGATACATAGCAATTAATGCAATCCCTAATGCAGTATTCATGCGCTTTGCTATACTTGAAACGATAAATCCAATTGAAAAGAAAGTAACTGAACAGAAAGTTAATGCTAAGAAAAACTGAAAGGCATGCTCAGTTAAATTTGTTCCAAAACCAAATTTCGCTATAAGTAAAATTTCAACAGCCCCGACATAGATGGCAAAGAAACCTTTTACAATTGTTGCTGAAAAAATAGCACTTTGATTAAGAGGTGTCCCTTTTAATCGTTTATAAATTCCCTTTTCTCGATTAATTACTACTTGAAGTCCCATAGAGAAAAAGGCTGTAGTAAAAATAATAATACCGATCATGCTAGGGATATACGCTTGGAAATAATCTAATCCACCCCCGTATGAAACACCATTGAACATTATAGCGAACACGATAAAACTAACTGCTGGTACGATAAATGTAAATAACAAGGCCAATGTTTCTCTAAAGAACAATTTCAATTCCATTTTTGTATGAGTTAAAATTGAGTGCATTTTTATTTCCTCCTTTAATTTCCTACCGCATATTGTAAGTAGACATCTTCTAATGTTGCCTCTTGATTTCCTAACGAATCAATAAGTTGCTTCGGCTCGTCACAGGAAATTAACTTTCCTTTTTTTATAATCGCTATTCGATCACAATGCTTTTGAGCTTCATCCATGTAGTGAGTTGAAAGAATAATAGTCTTTCCTTCTTCTCGATATCGATTAATGCAACCCCAAAGCTCAAGTCTTGCTTGCGGATCTAATCCGGTTGTTGGTTCGTCTAAGAAGATAATTTCCGGATCATTGATTAGTGCAAGGGCAAGGGATGTACGTTGTTGCCATCCACCTGAAAGGTTTTTTACATATTTATTGAGATAAGGTTCAAGTCCTAATGTGGCAACAATTTCATTTAAGTCTCTAGTTTTTGCATAATAAGAACGAAATAGATTGAGCGCTTCTTTCACTTTTATTCGATCATAAAGTGCAGTTTGTTGAAGCTGAATACCTATTCTTTGTTTGATCTGCTCAGCTGAAGTGCTAAGGTCCATCCCTAGAACTTTCACTTCACCCGAATCTGGCTGACGTAACCCCATCATAATTTCTAAAGTCGTTGATTTCCCCGCACCATTCGCTCCAATGATTCCAAGTACTTCGCCTCTTTTTACTTGTAATGAAATACCATCCACTGCTTTAACAGAACCATAGCTTTTTTTAATATCATTTATTTCAATAACAAAGTTCATACTAACGACTCCTTTTATGTCATTCCTTATTTACATCTCTATACTACAGGCGGAGTCTTAACTTAATCTTAAGTGAACCATATTTTACTATTAAGAATGGATTCTTAGTGGCTATCGCAAATGAAGGTGGAAGCTGCTGTTTATTTAGTCTGGGTTTTGGAGTTGCTCAATTCTAGGTGAAAGTTGCTCAATTCCAACCGAAAGTTGCTCAATCCCAGCCAAAAGTCGCTCAAATATCCGAAAAAGTTGCTCATATATTGATCCTACCTATGGAGTTGATCAATTCTAGGTGAAAGTTGCTCAATTCTCAGGAATAGTTGCTCAATTCCAACCAAAAGTCGCTCAATTATCCGAAAAAGTTGCTCATATATTGATCCTACCTATCGAGTTGCTCATTTCTAGGTGAAAGTTGCTCAATTCCAACCGAAAGTTGCTCAATCCCAGCCAAAAGTCGCTCAAATATCATGAAAACTAGCTCATTCCCTCCCAAAAGGAGCTCTTAAATCCCCTTCCAATAAAAAAGGACACCTTGAAATTAATTTTCAAGGCCTCCCGTAGACTATTCAATTGGTAATTCAATAATAAAGTTCTTACTACCGCGCAATGGTTTCGTATCCAAATAGACACGCCCATCATGCTTTTCAACAATTTTTTTCGTAATCGCTAATCCTAACCCTGTTCCACCATCATTGATTCTGCTTTTATCTCCTCTTACAAACGGGTCAAATAAAGTTTCCGCTAATTCCTCATGTATTCCAATCCCATCATCGCCAATTTCAATGGAAATCAACTCACTTGTCTTTTTAATACTAATAAAAACATTCGTCTGGACTGGATTGTATTTAATGGTATTTTCTAATATGTTTGAGATAGCGCGATAAAGTAATTTTTCATCGAACCAATAAATGATTTTATTATCAGGAATATCAATTTGAAGTTCCATATCTTTTTCTGAGAACATCTCATAATATTCCACAATCACTTGTCGTAAAAACTCACTTAAATCTTTTTCCTGCCTATTAATCTGTGAATCTGGGTTATCTAACTTCGAAAACATGAATAATTCATCCACAAGATCAGTCACTCGAATAGATTTATCGTAAATATATTTGAGATAACGTCTTCTTTGTTCTTCATCCACAACAATCTCATCATATAGCGTTTTCGAATATCCTAAAATCGTCGTCATAGGCGTCTTTATATCATGAGAAAGGTCAGCTAGCATTCTCTTTTTACTTTCTTCAAGTCTTTCCTTTTCGATACTTTTAATTCTCAACTCTTCGGCTACTCTTTTTAAATCTTCATTCAACTCTTTATAACGCAAAGATGCTTTTAGGATGAATGGTAGAATTGCCCCTCCAAAAATGGGCGGTAAAAAGCTAATGATTAAAAATAAATTATCAGGAAAAACCACGTGATATATAAGGATTAAACTAAATAACGCAAAACTTCCGCATATCCAATACAGCCATTTGGTTTGTAGCCGCACTATTTGATAGGCAAAAACAAACACTATATAAAGATACAGAGGATTATAGAAATATGAGAGGACGAGCGTAATTAAAAGTTCAATTGTAATGTAATAAATCGTATACTTCGAAGTCCAAAATACCTGTCTGTACACAATAACAAAAATCAATAACAGCAATAAACCTAAGTAAAGTTTTGAGGCAGATTGCTGCAGCATGAAGAAAATCGGAATTCCCATATTCGCTAAATATATATACGGAAAGATCCCTTCTTCTTTCGGAAATATTCGAAAAGCTATGTTCAAGTTCATCCCTTCCTAAAATGGCAATCTTAGTCATAGAATAATAGCTCAATCTTAATTTAATCTTAACTTCACCTTACATTATTCTTATTGATTCAGTTACATCTGCCCTACGGATTTAAGCTTTGCTTTTCGAATTTATATCCAAGTCCTCGTACAGTTTTAATATATACAGGCTTTTTGGGATTCACTTCAATTTTTTCCCTGATTTTAGATATATGTACATTAATGGTGTTATCCTCTTCAACACCAATATAATAATCATCCCATGCATTTTCGAAAATCTGTTGTTTTGTATAAACCCTTCCCGGTGTGCTCATTAATAAATCTAGTATTTTATATTCGATTTTTGTAAGCTGAATCAAAACATCATTTCGCATTATTGAAAACGTTGCCTCATCAAGAGTAAGGTCCCCAACTACCTTTTTAACGGTTTCAGTCGTTTCAGCTTGATTATTATTTAAGTTCACAAAATTATAGCTACGTCTCATTAATGCTTGAACCCTTGCAACCACTTCTAGGGGGTCAAAAGGCTTTTGTATATAATCGTCTGCACCTATTTCAAGCCCGAAAATCTTGTCCTGATTTTCCTGTTTTGCCGAAATAATAATAATGGGTATTTGCATTGTTTCTCTTACTTTTTTGATGAGCTGATAACCGTCAATAACTGGCATCATTAGATCAACAAGCAATAGATCAATATTCCCCTTTGAAATATGCATTAACGCATCCATACCATCTCTTTCTTGTATAATGTTGTAACCCGCCTTTTCTAAATAAAGATCCAGTAATTCTGCAATCTCCGGTTGGTCATCAACAATTAATATATTTCTCTTCAACTGACCTTTCTCCCCTTTTTATGTATCCCCAATGGTTTGATGAAGTTTGTATTTCTAATAGTATACCAAGTAAAAGTTTACCCTTATAGTTAATTTTTCCAATTATGAATTGACACAAAAAAACATACTCGCAAATTCAGCAAGTATGCTTTCTTTTATTTCAGTTTTTAATTTATACAAAAATCATCCATAAAATAATTGTAAATACGATTGTTACTACCCCTTGAAGTAAAGTTGCAACAGTTTGTGCTTTATATGCTTGAGTTACTTCCATACCGCTGTATTGAGTAACAACCCAGAAGAAGCTATCGTTTACGTGGGAAACAGTCATCGCTCCAGCACCAACAGCCATTACAACTAATGCTAGTGGTAATGCTCCTTCAATACCAGCAGTAACTAGCATCGGTGCTACTAATGTAGATGTTATTACTAATGCAGTAGTTGAAGAACCTTGTGCAGTTTTAAGTGCAGCTGCAATGATAAATGGAACAAGTAAGAATAGAGAGCCTTGAGCTAAAGAACCAAGGTCCATTTCTTGTAACATTTGGCCAACACCTGTTTCTTTAATAATTGTACCGAATGAACCACCAGCAGCAGTAATTAATAAAATAGGAGCTGCATCTTTTAAGCTATCTCCAACCCAACCTGTTAATGTTTCCTCATTATATTTTGGAAGTAATGGTAATGCCGCTACTAACCCTAATAATAATGCAACAATTGGACTACCCAAGAAACGTAGAATCATATTGAATGTAGATTCTGGATCACCAACTAGAGCTGCGATTGAACCAATACCAATTAATACGATTGGTAGAACAATTGGTAAGAATGCGTTAAACGTTGAAGGCATTTTTCCAAAGCTTTTAATTACTTCTTCATAATCAAGTGTAGGTTCGTCATCTAATGGAACTCGAATTTTCGTAGCAACTTTTACAGACCATAAATAGCCAACAAACGTCGCTGGAATAGCTACAATTAAACCAACAACGATTACTGTACCTAAGTAATCTGCAGCACCGATGTTTCCTGCAGCTGCAATTGGTCCTGGAGTTGGAGGAACAAGTACATGTGTTGCATACAGACCTGTTGCTAATGCTACCCCCATTGAAGCAATTGATACTTTTGCGCGTCTCGCTAATGATTTTTGTAAACTAGATAAAATAATAAACCCTGAATCACAGAATACCGGAATTGATACAATATAACCGATGATTGACATCGCTAATTGCGGATGTTTTGGTCCTACAATTCGTAGAACAACCTCTGCCATACGGTAAGCAGCACCAGAACGCTCTAGTATTACCCCGATCATTGTTCCTGCTACAATGACAATCCCTATACTTGTCATTAAACTTCCGAAACCAGTATTAATATTTGTTACAACATTAAGTAATGGCATTCCACTTGCAATTCCAACAAAGAAGGAACTTAATATTAATGCCAAAAATGGATGTAATTTCAATTTCGCTGTAGCAAATACAACAAACAGCACCCCAAGTAAAATAATTAAAAATAACATGCATTTCTCCCCTTTATCCTATTATTTTATTAAAAGTTTCATATACCCTTTGTGCCAAATACTGAGCTGCCTCTTTCATAGCCATATCCGATGTAACCGATTCACTCACAACGGATATTACTTCTTTGAAATGCTGAGCTAATAAATCTCTATCTTCACAATTAACATTTCCTGAAATTAAAACAGTCGGAATATCAAATTCCTTTGCATAATGTAAAACACCCATCGGAGCTTTTCCATGCAATGTTTGCTGGTCAGATTGCCCTTCACCAGTAATAACTAGTTCGGCTCCTTGCAAGTGTTCACGATAATTCATGACATTAAGTACTAATTCAATTCCCTGATGGAATTTTCCATTTAAGAATGCAATTAGTGCGCCACCCATTCCACCAGCTGCTCCCGCGCCTTTGTAATCATGTAGATGGATCCCTTTGACCGATTCAACCACATTTGCCCAATGAGTTAATGCTTGATCAAAGTACTCAATTTCTTCGGCTTTTACACCCTTTTGAGGACCAAAGATGGCAGTTGCTCCTTTTTCACCAACTAACGGGTTATTCACATCACAGGCAATGGCAAAAGTTGAATCATTCAATCTTATATCCCAATTAGAAAAATCTAACGTTTTCACATCATATAGCCCATCAATCGACTCTTGTACATCACGTCCATATTCATCTAACAGACGTAATCCTAAAGCTCTTAGCATACCAACACCAGCATCATTTGTAGCACTTCCACCAATACATACGATAAAGTCTCTAAAACCTTCATCTAGTGCAGTTTTAATGAGTTGTCCTGTCCCGAAAGTTGACGCGATTCTAGGATTCCTCTCATTGTTATGTAACAGCGTTATACCGGATGCTGAAGCCATTTCTATAACACAAGTTGATTGATTCCCTAGTACACCAAATGAAGCTTCTATTTCTCTATTAAGTGGATCTAGCACAGAAGTTTTCACATAGTGACCATTTGTAGCAATCACTAATGTCTCCATCGTTCCTTCACCACCATCTGCAACCGGTAATAAAACAGTCTCTAAGCTTGAATTTGCGCGCTTAATCCCTTGATCGATTGCTTGTGCAGCCTCAAGTGATGTCAATGTCCCTTTAAATGAATCAGGACTTATTACAATCTTCATCTTTTTCCTCCTTTTGCGATAAAGCGCTTACAATAATTATAGTTACACAGTCTGGAAAAAAGCATTATAATGGATGTATAAATTAACTGTATTAGTACAGATATATTTTTATACGGGGTGTATAAATATTGCTATCCATTAAACTAGCGGAAGAAATTGTTCAACAAACAATGATGAGATTGCATCACAATATTAATGTTATCAGCATTGATGGTGTCATTTTAGCTTCAGGGGATAAAGAAAGAATTGATTCAATCCATGAAGGGGCTATTCAAGTTGCACAAACAGGTATGCCGCTTTTGATTGATGAGGATTCTTCAAAACAATTTTATAATTGTAAACCTGGTATCAACTTACCTATTAAATTTCACGAGAAAATAATAGGGGTAATTGGCATTACGGGAAATCCAAATGAACTTATGGAAATTGCGAATTTAGTTCAACTAACTACAGAAATGATGGTTCATCAAGTTTTAACTGAAAGTAAAAGTGAATGGCAACGGAAAAATGGTGAATTCATTTTTAAAGCATTAATCGATCATGTTCCAATTGATAGTGCGATTAATGAACGTATCCAAAAACTCCCGTTTCCTTTAGTAGGACCTTTTCAAATAATTCTTATTAAACAAATGCGAGATACGTCGTCTAATACACTATTTCTTCATCTAGAAAACATACTTTATAAGCAACCGGCACTCTATGGACAAGTACAACTAAATGAGTATTATCTTTTTTTATGTGGCAGTTCCCTAACAAATTCTAAAGAGTACATACAACAAATTACTAAGTATCAGAAGAAATATGAGATTTATATGGGAGTTGGCCCCATTGTGAATAATTTGGAAGAGCTACCCTATGCCTATAACGGAGCGAAAACTGCACTGGATTTTTCAAAGGTAAGTCAACCTGTAACTTATTTTGAAGAAGTAGAGCTATATACAATTTTTCAAAATAATAAAAGCTATGAAATCAATAAGTTTTTAAAGAAGATTGATGGATTAAACGATAAATTAATCCACACATTACAAACATTTTTCGAAAGTAATTTACAGTTAACAACATGTGCAGATAAATTAGAAATTCATCGACATACATTAACCTATCGTCTAAACAAAGTTTATGAAATAACAGGTTATAACCCTCAAATTTTCCAAGATGCATTTGTGCTAAAACTAGCATTATTAATTAGTAAGCTTTGCTAAATAAAGTTCCATATATTGTGTGGTAAGATAATAATGTATAGATTTTTAAATGAACTAGTCTCACCCAAGTATTTTTTGGGGATTTGATTCACTTCTTTATCACAATAGTATAAGGAGAACTAATATGCACAAAAAGATTAAACTTGGCATCGTAGGATTAGGTAATCTAGGAAAAGGTGCAATCGAAGCAATTAAACAAACACAAGATATGGAGTTAGTTGCAGTATTCACTAGAAGAGATCCGAAAGATTTAAATCTTGATGAGCCAAACGTAAAAGCTGTACATATATCAGAGGCTACTCAATATAAAAATGAAATTGATGTAATGATTCTTTGTGGTGGTTCTGCAACAGATTTACCAGAACAAACTCCTTATTTCGCAAGCATGTTCGATACCGTTAATAGTTTTGATGCTCATGCGAAAATCCCTGAATTTTATCAAGCTGTTAATGAAGTTGCAACTGCAAACAATACAACTTCCATTATTTCAGTTGGAAGAGACCCAGGTTTATTCTCTATTAATCGAGTAATGGCTGATGCGGTGTTACCAAACGGTGAAAACTATACATTCTGGGGTAAAGGACTAAGCCAAGGCCATTCAGATGCCGTTCGCCGTGTAGAAGGCGTTAAGAACGGTGTTCAATATACAATTCCATCTGAAGATGCAATGGACAAAGTTCGTAATGGAGAAAACCCTGAACTAGCAACAGCTGATAAACATAACCGCGTTTGCTATATTGTAGCTGAAGAAGGCGCTGACAAAGCAAAAATTGAAAATGAAATTAAGTCAATGCCAAACTACTTCGCAGACTACCATACAGAAGTACACTTTATCTCAGAGGATGAGTTGAAACGTGAGGCTCCAAGCTATTTTTCTCCACGCACCGCTGAGGAATTGAGAAGAGATTATTTATAAGTGTTATTAATTACACAACTTCCAATGAATTTTGGGGGTTGTTTCTTATTTTGCTCAAATATTACTATGGCGAAAATCGAAAATTATTTAAAACTCTTTTAATTGGTCTAAAATAATAGTAGTGAGTTAATATCATAGATGAAAGTGGTGATGCTAATGGTTGTAACATATACAAACTTCCGTGGGGATCTATATTATTTACATGAGAAAATAACCAAGAAGGGAAACACTTCATATCATTTTGCTAAAAAAAGCACAGAATGTACTGTAGAGAGCCTTCCAGACGGATATGAAATATACGAAGACCCAAACGGAAAAGTATTTTTACGTAAAATTCTTAAAAAAGTAATTCATGAAAATGAAATTAAAGCTATTCAATCGGCAATGAATAACGTTTGTCTTATTCAAGATTTCAAATTAGATATCAAAAGAGAAACTATTTATATATACACAGTTTCTAATGCATTAGAAAAAATTGAACAACGTTTTCCATTTGCAAATAGCGTAAACTTAGACGAATATAAAAATTATGAAACTCTATTGCGATTTACTTTAGTGGATGAAAAGACACGTTTTTTCATAGTTGAAAGATTTAGTTTTCTGAGTGGTATAGAAGATTGGATAGAATTAGATGGTTCGGAAAACTTGCAAAAACTCGCAGAGGAATATGTTCAACACTTAGGACAAGAATCGTTTTACGAACTTTTCGAATAGAAAATAAAATTATTTAATAAGGGGTTTATATTTTGATAATTCATTGTACAAAAAAATTGTTAGATCAATTGAAAAAAGAGCCGATGTTAGTTGATGAGGAGAACCCTCTTA
The DNA here is from genome assembly GCF_049202975.1 of Ureibacillus sp. MALMAid1270. Taxonomy (NCBI): domain Bacteria; kingdom Bacillati; phylum Bacillota; class Bacilli; order Caryophanales; family Caryophanaceae; genus Ureibacillus; species Ureibacillus sp. MALMAid1270. The sequence goes on from NZ_JBMIRP010000008.1 coordinate 13,495, forward strand.
TGTCTTGGCATGCCAATCTGCTAACTATTAATAGAAGAAAAACGGTTGTGCTAGTAAATGATAAGAATCGATATGTGATTGTGTTACATGGACTTAAAGCTAAAGATTTTAACAACTTAAATGAAATTGTTATTCAATCTATTCGTTCTGCTTTTGAAAGTGAAGGCATTAAGATTGATGCAATTGAGCAGTATATTCAATCATCCAACGAGATTACATACACAAAAACTAGCGATAGAAAATTAGTTGCTAGGATGAATAGGGCATGCGAAACATTATACTTATTTGAGAATTTACTAGATTCTGAAACCATTTTTCAACCTACCCTAAGTCTTAGACTAAGCCGTGATTTAGTCGGTGATGGAAAAAAGAGTTATTTCCATCCAAACGAAATGATGTATATGGATTTAGAAGAATTTGTAGGTAGTTCAGTTTTCCAAACAAATGCTTTGGAACTGAGGATTACATTACGTTTGAACAATTTTAAAGTCTTTCGTAAAATATTAGTTCCAAGTAATTACACCTTCCGTAATTTGCATAATGTTATTCAAACGGCATTTGGTTGGCAAGATTGTCATCTATACGAATTTTATATTTATAATAAATGTCCCTCGAATAATCTTTATCATCCCAATCATCCAGCATATGCTGGTAAAGAGTATTATCCGATTCTAAACCTTGTGTGTGACGAAGAAATTTTTAGTTATGGAAGTAAAGATATCCCAATGAAAATGGATACTTCGGTTAAACTGGCTGAATATATGCCGACGAAAGTCATTTACATCTATGACTTTGGTGATAATTGGACACATGACATCGAAGTAGAACGAGTAATTGAAAACTACGAATTTAATTTTGCATCTTGCATAGACGGTGAAGGTACAACACCACCAGAGGATATCGGTGGCGAAGGTGGATATGAGGAATTTATAAAAATTTTATCTGATCAAAATCATCCAGATTATGAACATATAAAAAATTGGAGTAGTTATCAGGTAAACCGTGATTTTGATATTAACAGAGTGAATAGATTGCTTAAGAAAAGTCTGTATTAATAACATTCCAACAAAAAAACACTCACAGTCTGTGAGTGTTTTTTCATATATAAAATTCATTAAGCTTTTTGCGTATTGTCCACTTCTTGTGGGTTGAATTGACCTTCCCATTTAGCAACAACTAATGCTGCAAGTGAGTTACCAACTACGTTAACTACTGTACGTCCCATATCAAGGATACGGTCGATACCTACGATGAACATTAAGCCTTCTGCTGGTAATCCCATCGTACCGAATGTTGCTAATAATACTACGAAGGAAACTCCAGGTACACCTGCCATACCTTTTGAAGTTACCATTAACACAAGCATAAGCATGATTTGCTCACCCATGCTTAAGTGAATTCCGTACATTTGAGCAACGAACATTGCAGCAATCGCTTGGTATAATACAGATCCATCTAAATTAAATGAGTAACCTGTTGGAATAACGAAAGATGAAATGTGTTTTGGCGCACCAAGTTTTTCCATCTTGTCCATAATTCTCGGAAGAACTGTTTCAGAACTTGATGTTGAGAACGCTAGGATCAATTCTTCTTTAATGACTTTAATTAATTTAAAGATGCTGTATCCGATAATTTTTGCCATAATACCTAAGATTACGATAACAAAGAAAATCATTGTTCCATATACAGTAATCGCTAATTTTCCTAATGGTATTAATGAAGCAAATCCATATTTAGAAATTGTAACACCAATTAATGCGAATACACCAATCGGAGCGTATTTCATAAATAAGTTCGTAATCCAGAACATTGCACCAGCTAAACCTTCAAAAAACTGTAGTGCAACTTTTCCTTTTTCTCCAATCGCTGCAAGCCCCAAACCAATTACAACTGCGAAGAAAATAACTGCTAACATATCGCCCTGAACCATTGCTTGGAATGGATTCGTAGGTACGATATGGAGAATTGTATCTACAATAGATTTTCCTTCTTGTTGCTCTGTTGTGTCAACATAACCAGAAATATCTGTTTTATCTAACTCGGTCATATTTATGCCACTTCCAGGATGGAAGAGATTCGCTGAAACTAAACCAATAACTATAGCAATACCAGTCATACCAATGAAGTATGTTAATGATTTACCACCTAATTTACCTACTGACTTTAAATCACCAACACCAGCAATAGCTACAACTATACTAGAAAGTACAATTGGTACTACTATTAATTTAATTAATCGTAAGAACAGGTCACCGAATGGTTGTAAGAAACTTTGTGCTTGCTCACTACCATAGAAGATCCCGCCAACTACGATACCTAAAACCAAACCGATTAAAATTTGAGTTGCCAAACTTAACTTAAATTTTTTCATAAAAATTACCCCACCTTCTAAAAATTTTTTTTGCATGATTAAATGCAGGTAAGGGAAACAAGTAGATGAATGAAATCTATTAATTTAATGAACACAAATTTAAGGCTTGTACCATTTACTAATTATCCTCTCATACTGTTTCCTCTAAACGCTTACGAGGTTAGCTTTCAGGTTAGGACTTTGGAAACAAAAAGCCCTTTCAAAATTGAATTCACCTATAACGGAAATCCTAATTCCCGTGAAAAAATTGGGTCCCCCGCTCTATACAAGATTAAGCGAAAAAAATGTACAAACTAATATTATCACCTAAATACTATTTAAGTAAACAAATTTTTATTTCCAAATTGAATATATATAATTTTCAGATAATTTTTAGTTGTTTTATTTATCTAAAAATACAGAAAATTAAAGGTTTATTTTTTCTTTTTATTACACTTTTATTTTTATTAATTATATTGGAATAAAGTTTGTTACATTTGAAATAACAATGAAATGTTATTTCAATATAAAAAATCAAGTGAATTATCCCACCTTATTCAATTAAAACCGCTCTTTAAGAACCTTTCTTTACCCATTTAATGTGGCACGTTAACCCAAATTCCATACCTTTATAACGTTTCTTACTAACCATTACATTCAGAGTAATCACATATGAAAAAGTTTATTATTGCAACTATTTAATTGGGGTTTTAGTTAGTTTAAAATTCTTTTCTAAGGGAAATGGGTATCAGCCATTTCGGGTAAGATATAAGCCAAATTCGATATGATATCAGCCAGTTCTACTGAGTTATCAGCCAATCTTGGCAATTAATAAGCCAATAGATTTTGTCTTATCGAGATATCAGCCAAATTTGAGTATTTATCAGCCAACTCGCACTCATAATGTGACTTAATTAATATTCCACAATCGGTTTTAAAATTGCTTCAATTTCTGCTCTTCGACCTTCTAAAAATGGTGGTAAAACTAACTTTTCACCTAGTGTTTCGATGTTATCTCCATCAGCAGTGAAGCCTGGTCCATCGGTTGCAATTTCAAATAGAATTCCATTTGATTCACGGAAATATAGGCTCTTGAAGTAGAAACGATCTACTATCCCAGAAGATTGGAAGCCGCGAGCTTTCACTTGTTGATCCCAATATTCAAGTTCTTCGTCATTTTTTACTCGAATAGCTAAGTGGTGAATACTGCCTCGACCTGGCTTTTCAGATGGACCGTCTAAATATTTTACGACGATTTCACCAAACAGCTCCCCTTCGATTGATTGGAAAATGGCTTCATCCTCCGTACGACTAACTTCTGTATAGCCAAACATATCCGTCAATGTGTTTGCTAGTTTATCAAGTCTTTTTACCGTAATTTCTACCGCACCCATACCTTGAATTTGGTGTTCTGCTGGTACGTCAGATTTTTCCCAAGTTTCCCAATGGTCTACTTTCGCTCCATTTGAAACAATAAGCGCAAAACGTAACCCTTCTGGATCTTCAAAAAGTATAGATGTACGATTGGCGAACTTTGTTATATGGCTTGTTTCAACACCGTAACTTTCCAATCGCTCTTGCCAATACAATAGACTATCTACTGAAGGTACTAATAAACCAATCTTTGTTATGGCATTTGTACCACGATGTGTTCTCCCAACCATCGGAATTTCAAAAAATGAAAGTTCAGTACCCGGACTCCCAGTTCTATCTCCAAAAAATAAATGATACATGGATGGGTCATCCTGATTGACCGTCACTTTTGCTCGGCGTAACCCAAGCACTTTACGATAAAAATGATTATTTTCACTAGCGTTTTTCGTAATCATTGAAATGTGATGATGTCCTGGAATTTTATACATAATTAATGTCTCCTTCTTTTTCAGTTTACATATCAAGTGATAAGTTAAAAAAATAAGATTTCTAGCAATCCAATTTCTTTTCTGTATTTTTTTGTAGCTTCGTCATTAGTCTATATAATGTTTTTTGTTCTTCTTCAGATAAGCACTCGTTTACAACGGATGTTTGGAACGCAAGTTGATGTTCAAATACCTCATCCATCTTTACTTCTCCTTTAGCAGTTAAGCTAATCCATTTCGTTTTCCAATCCTGCTTACGCTGTATATAGCCATCTTGTTCAAGTCGAGTAAGCATACGTGATATGCCACCCTCTGACAAGGTAGCTTTTATAGCAAGATCACTTTGCGTAATGGGCTGATATGTTGCAATCTGATTTAATACATCAAACTGTGCAGCCGTAATACCAAAAGGTTTTAAAAACTCATTCGAAAGTAAATTACTTTGGTGGGTAAAACGAGCAATACGTAACCATATAAGTGAACCTAGTGTATTTTTCCTCATTTGACTCACTTCCTTTCGTTACTATCACTTTACACCTCAAGTGATAAAAATGCAATAAAAATATCTCGAATTTGAAATATTTTTATTTAATGACTAACTTAATGCAAATAAAAAGAGCTCATAACCCATGATTAATCAAAGGAATGAGCTATATATATAAGAAGATAAACTATATCCTCCTTGTGTTTAATCTGCACTAACGGCTTCCCATTCAGCTATAATTTAGAATAAGTATGGTTTATATTTCAATAAATTATGAGGTTGAATTTTAAGGTATATATTTCACTTTATTCAAATATTCTTGGTAACAAATACATGAATTTTAATGCCTTTTTAGTTAAAAATAATACTGTTCACGAAAAGAACAAATTTATATAGAAGTGGGTGATCAAGATGAAGGCGAATATGGGTAAAATCATACCGATATTGTCTGCAATTGGAGTTGGTATTGCTGCATATCAGGTGTTTACTGGAAATGGTGGCGGGAAAATGAAAAATATGATGCCACTCGCCTCTAACATGATGATGGGAACTGGAATGCAAGGACAGAATCAACAACAGTAGAAAGATAAAGTAATCCCCAGTGGTATTCCACTGGGATTTTTCCATAATTCAAATACGTTATCATTTTTGAAACACTGTTTCCAAGTAAGCGTCAAATATAACACACCTTCAACAAATTTCATGGACATGAGACAATGAATCAAGTTGGAGGTTTTTTTATGAAACAATTTGAACGCCAGTTGATGTGGCAATCTCGTATTCAAGCATTTCACACAAGCGATGAAACAAGCGTTGCTGCTTGGTGCACAAAAGAAAATGTACCGGTTCAAAGTAT
>NZ_JBMIRP010000009.1:0-27048 GCF_049202975.1 Ureibacillus sp. MALMAid1270
TCTGTGGTTATTTCATCGTTGCTTTAACCATATCAGAAATGGATTCTTTTTTCATTTATTTGATGCATGGACCATTTAGCTCAATACCTTGATAGATAAGCATTATTTGGTTATCAAAGATTTTTTATGAATAATTCAGGACCTAATGTGTTTTCAAAATTTCTACCAAAATTCACAGGAATTTATGTATAGTTTTATCGTTTTGATAAAAAATGAATAGTACAAACACTTTTCTCCGTTTGAAAAATGAAGACAATGAAGAACAAACTTTAAAGGAGATGGACAACTATGATGAGCTTCATTTGGTTTTTAATTATTGGTGGAGTATTAGGTTGGTTAGCTGGAGTTATTCTAGGAAGAGATGTTCCTGGTGGTGTTATAGGAAATATCGTAGCAGGTATTATTGGTTCATGGATCGGAAGTGCACTACTAGGAAATTGGGGATGGCAAATTTCTGATTTTTATGTATTCCCGGCATTAGTAGGAGCCATTATTTTAATATTTATTGTATCGTTTATTATGCGTTCATTCAAAAAAGCAACATAAGTAATGTAATAAAAGTGCCGTCACCAAACTTAGTGACGGCATTTTTTAGTAACTTATACTTGATTTTGATGTAGCTAAACTTTCTAATTCGGTACTGATACTTTCGTATTGATTGTAGTAATGCAGTACTTCTTCTACATATTGTTCGCTATGATTGTAACGAAAAATTGCCTTTTTTAATTCCCCTTTTGATGCACCAGATGCAGATAAATAATTTGCAGCACTATAAATGGCATCTTCTAATTGAAATGGATCTGCTTTTCCATCCCCATTCGCATCAACACCATATCCTCCATATGCTTTTATTACTTCTGGATTTGTTTTATCAGTGTCAGGAATTTTACCCTCACCCAATCCACTACAAGTTGGATGATTCCAACCTACAAATGTACAAGGCATGAAGTAGAGTAAGAACCCGGCGCCTTAGCATATTTCTATGCTAGGTTTCCAAGAACTCCTCCCCGAACCGTACGTACACCTCTCAGCGTATACGGCTCTCCACCTATCAGTCTAGTCTACCGTTGTGTAAATCATTGTGGCATTTTATACAAAGTGCCATTGTCTTACGGTTTCTTTCAATCATACGTTTTTCCCAACGCTTTTTTCCTTTAAGGTCTTTGACCTTTTTAATGTGATGTATTTGTAATTTTACGTCAGTTTTATGACACCATTCGCATTCGCCGGCTAGAAGTCTTTCAATAAGACCTGTCCGGTTATATATGATGTCCCTTTCTTTAGGGAATACATCTACATCAGAAAAGGACGAAGGTAACAATTTCTTTTTAAATCCATCTTTATAGAAATATGCGATTTTGCTGCCTTTAGCAGTGTTATATCTTACCGCAAATTCTCCGTTTATACTGTATTTTCTTATGATTTTTCTTACTGTTGACTTATACTTGTTAGCAAATGTTTTATACATACTATATTCCATGATGTACTTAAAGCCATCTAGTTTGTAGACATCATTCGCCAGTTTGTAATAGTTATACAAACCTCTTATTTCCGCATTATAAGTTGACAATATTTCAAGGTCGTCATTTTGAAGTAAATGTGCTCTATGAGCCGACTTCCATTTTCCTGTTTTATTGTCTATTTTCAGCGCTTTGTACTCAATTAATTTGTTTCGCCATGCTTCATGTGGGAGAAGTAATTCACAGCTCATTGTACGTGTTCTTTGTTTATGTCCACTAGCTGTGTATTTTGCCGTTTTGTTATCATGACTTATTTTAATATCATATCCAAGAAACCTTGCTCTTTTACTTGAATGTGTAATTAGAGTTTTTTCTTCGGATAATTCAATTTTCAGTTCTTCTTCAAGAAACGTTTTAATGTCATGTTTTATTTTTAGACAGTCTTCTTTGCTCCCGATTACACCGATGATAAAATCATCAGCATATCGCACGTATTGTATTCGTTTGTAGTTTTCATCCATCGGGTCTTTATAAGGTAATTCCATCATGTGATTTTTTAAATCGTCCAAGTGTTGAAGTGCTTGTTCTTTTTCTTCCTCGCTCATTTCTTCCCATTGTGCTTTATATTTCTTGTTGGCACGTTGAAGTCTGGCTTCTCTAGTACGGTATTCTTTTAAACGTTTTCGCTCTTTTCCTTTATCAAAATTTTCTTTGTAACTCTGCATAAACATGTCGAGTTCATTTAAGTAAATATTTGATAGCATAGGGCTTATAATACCGCCTTGTGGAGTACCGCTATACGTTTTATGATATTGCCAATCCTCCATGTACCCTGCTTTTAGGAATTTCCAAATAAGGTCGATGAATTTTTCATCATCAATTTTCCTCCGCAGAATTTCAATCAGTTTATGATGATCGATGTTATCAAAGAAACCTTTAATATCACCTTCCACAAACCATTTAGCTCCAGTAAATCTGTCTTTTATCTGCATTAATGCAGTGTGACAGCTTTTGTCTGGTCTAAATCCATGAGAATAATTTGAGAAAGTTCTTTCGTACATAGCTTCGAGTAGTGTTCTAACTACTTCTTGAACTAATTTATCTTCGAATGATGGTATTCCTAACGGTCTTTTACCCCTATTCTTCTTGGGTATATATACCCTTTTTGATGGATTTGGTTGATAACTACAATCTTTTAGGCTTTCAATTAATTTTTCAATGCGTTCTAGACTCATACCGTCAATGGTTTGTCCATCGACCCCTTGTGTCATGTTTCCTTCTTTTGCGTAAATTTTTGCATAAGCCATTAGATAGAATTCCATATTATACAGATTTCGATAGATTCGTTCGAATTTGTATTCTTCTCGCGTTGATTGTTTGACTAGACTGTCTAACACAGTGTTTGGACTTCTCATAGAGCCTCACGCTCCTTTCCAATTTTAGTTAGACTTGATAAGCTGTTCTCCTTCGCCATGTGATGGGCTTTCCCCATCTCGGACTACTACGAGAACTCCGTTACCATATCAGATATTCAGCATCATCTTCCTTGTGTTTTGCACTTGGAATTTATCACCCAAAGGCATTTTGCATAGCTTAATTTTATCATAAGCGTTCTGACGTAGGTAATCACCATTTAGTACATATAAGAACCAGCACGATGTAATGTCGGATATGGCGTTCGTCCTTTACTATTTACTATAGTTGGTCAGCGCTAGACTACTCACTTTTGACATGCAATTCATCAGAAGTGTAATATCAGAAATGAATAACAGTTATTCATTCTGTTTCGCTGTATGACGTAAATAATCATCTTCCGTCAAAGGCGGACCAATAACCCCCTCGGACTGTCATTCAAGCAGTTTAGCTTTTATCCTCGTTTACATCTTTTCATTTCGCTATTCAGTCGTATCGTGATGATTCGATAACTTATAGCTTTCCCAACATGCTACACTCCCCGATATTGGTTTCCCTCACAGATAAGTTGGGTAATGATAGGCATTGTAGTCTCGCCTACTCCTTGCTAATGGAGATTTCTTATATAACCTTATGGTCGCACTTGCATATGCCCTTCTGCCCCAACTGGCGAAATTAATGTTCTCATAGTTGAAAAGCGTGTTTCTACTCTATGATGTGCTGCGAGTAATGTCCAAGGAACATTATATTTTTCTCCAGCAGAAATATAAATCGGAATATATTCTTCTGGAATTTTGAGGTCAAAATTTGCTTGTAATTGCTCCATTTCTGTTAATGTTTTTTGGTCTGTTAAAAATGATATAACTGGTATTTTTTCTAAGTGTTGCCAAACAATATATGAGGAATAATAGAGCATAAATGATATAGGGATTAAAATGATAATTAAAACTAGTTTTACACCAGGGCTAAGAAATGTTTTTTTATTTTTGCTTTTTTTCTTATTCGCCATATAAACTTCTTGCCACCTTAAAACGATATTATTTGCATTTATTTTCTAGTTTGAGCTAGTATAAATTCATTCAAAATCTATTCAATAATAGATTGTCAATTTAATTCTATACTAATTGAATAGAAAAAACCAAGGAGTTGTGAAATATGTGGAAAGAGTTTAAAGAATTTGCTATGAAAGGAAATATTGTGGATTTAGCAGTCGCCGTTGTAATTGGCGGTGCATTTGGTAAAATCGTTACTTCATTAGTAGATAATATTATCATGCCGCTAGTTGGGATTATTCTAGGTGGTATCGATTTAAGAGAAAGTTTTGTCATTAATGTTGGTGCTGAAACACTACAGTTAGGTGTCTTCTTACAATCTATTGTTGATTTCCTTATTATTGCCTTTTCAATATTTATGGCATTACGAGTACTCTCTAAATTAAGTCGTAAAAAGAAAGAAGAAGAACCAAAACCTGCACCAACAGTTGATAGAAAAGAAGAAATATTAAAAGAAATCCGTGATTTGTTAAAAGAAAAATCGAACTAGAGTAAAATTATTAAAATCAAAATGATAAAACTTTTTGAAATGTTCTAAACTTGGTTGTTTTCGGCACTTTATCGTGATAAATTGTATAAATAAAGTGAAACTTCAGTCAGCGGGTTATTCCTTCTGGCTTTTCGTTTTACCGATAAAAATGAAATGATAATAGTTTCATATAATTAATGTAACGATAGAGAGAGTGAAATAACGATGTCAAAAAAAGCGATCGAAACAAAGTTAGTGCAACTTGGTAATCAAGCAGATCCGAGAACTGGTTCGGTAAACCCACCAATTCATTTATCAACAGCCTATAAACATGCTGGTATAGGTCAATCAACTGGTTATGACTATACACGAACAAAAAACCCTACACGTGAAATTTTAGAAAAAGGAATTGCTGATTTAGAATCTGGGGATGCAGGATTTGCTTGTAGTTCTGGTATGGCAGCAATTCAATTAGTACTTTCATTGTTTAGACCTGGTGATGAAATCATTTTACCTGATGACGTTTATGGTGGAACTTACCGTTTATTAAAAACTTTCAGTGAATCATATAATATTTCACCCAAATACTTTAAGCCAGATCAAGATGTTGAAAGTTTAATAAATGAAAATACAAAAGCAATCATACTTGAAACACCAACAAATCCACTAATGTTAGAATTTGATTTGGACAAGTTTGCTTCAATTTGTAAAAAACACAATATATTATTTATTGTTGATAATACTTTCTATACACCATATTTCCAACGCCCTATTGAACAAGGTGCAGATATTGTTTACCATAGTGCGACAAAATATATTGGGGGACATAATGATGTTTTAGCTGGATTAGTAGTATCTAAAGGGCAAGAGCTAAGTGAAAAACTTGCTTTTGCTCATAATGGAATGGGACTTGTATTATCTCCGTTTGATAGTTGGTTATTAATCCGTGGTTTAAAAACTTTACATTTACGTTTAAAACAACATGATGCAAATGCTAAGAAAGTTGCTGCATTTTTAGAAAGCGAACCATTAGTTACAGATGTTTTATATACTGGTAAAGGCGGTATGTTATCTTTCCGTGTAAAACAAGCTGAAATGGTTAATCCTTTCCTACAAAAAATTCAATTAATTACATTTGCTGAAAGTCTTGGTGGCGTTGAAAGCTTTATTACTTACCCTGCCACACAAACTCATGCTGATATTCCTTATGAAGAACGAATTGCTCGTGGAGTAGACGATCGTTTATTACGATTCTCTGTAGGGATTGAAGAAGCAGAAGATATTATCGCAGATTTACAACAAGTATTCGATCAATTACGAGTAGAATTTCAATAATTAAGGTAAAAAGCTTGGTGATGTAATTTCACCAAGCTTTTTTGTCAAATAATACTACTCTGTTGTTAATGATTGAAATGACCTGGTTCAGAAATATCGCTTAATGCTTCTCCAGCTTCATTTACAAAGATGTTTTCTTGTGCTAAATCTCCGATAGCACAAATACCAACTAATTCACCGTTACCATTAACAACTGGGATTCGACGAATTTGATGCTGTGCCATTAAACGAGCACATTCATGAACATCCATTTCTGGTGTACATGTCACGACATCATGAGTCATTACATCATGACAATGTACTTGATTTGCATCTCTGCCATCTGCAATACATTTAATAACGATATCACGGTCAGTAATCATACCAATTACTCGATTCGAATCGCAAACTGGAACAGATCCACAGTCTACATCTCGCATAATTTTTGCTGCAGTAGTTAAAGGTTCATGTGATGTACAGCATTTTACATCTTTTGTCATAATTTCTGAAACAGTTTTCACTTTAAAAAACCTCCTTTTTTCATTCGATTTTAGTATTTGACAAAATTGGTGAATTATAAGTAAAAAAACTAACAAGGAAAAATTCCTTGTTAGTTTTTTATTTGCCTAAACGTTCTTCAATCAGTGTTTTTATATCAATTGCAATTGTATCAAATGGTACGCCGCCTTCAGTTTCAGAGTAACCTGAGTAGTTTTTCACGACAGTTCCCGTCTCGTCAACAAGATGGAATGTGCTCATATGCGTAACTTCTCCACCATTGTCTGGCTTTTTAACAAGTGTTTTAAATGAATTCATAGCAAATTGCTCGATAAATTTTTGATCATATCCAGTAAGTAAATGCCATTTGGAGTCGTCTGGAACTGGATAGAGACTTAAGTACTTAGCAAGTACTTCTGGTGAATCGAATTCTGGATCTACTGAAAATGCGACAATTTTATAATCTTCAACACCACGGTCAACTAGTTCAGATTGAATTTCTGTCATATTAAATGTCATTGGAGGACAAACTGTTGTACAGTTAGTGAAAATAAACATTGCTAACCACGGTTCACCTTTTAAATCTTCTAAAGTGATCTTATCACCACGGTGATCTGTCATTGTAAAATCTTCTATTGGATAATTCACATCGGGTTTAAATTTGTAATTGCTACATGCGCTAAGAATCATAAAGATCATAATGATACCGATAAGACTTAATAGTCCCTTTTTCATATGTTTCAACTCCTATCAACTATAATCATCTTATCGAAAATCATCATTGAAGTACAACCTTTTGTCGTGACATAATACTTACAAATTTGTGAAATACTCTTCACAAACTACTATTCCCTCATACCAATAATTGCAGTATGGATTGCTTCGAGTCTTGTTTCAATTCGATAAAGTAAATAGAACGAGACGACGATTGGAAATCCTATTTCTTGGATTAGCAATACGAGATCTTGCATCTTTACTCCTCCTTGAAAATTATTCTTATGAAACCATTAATCAAAAAACCGACATAATCGGAAGAAGACTATGTCGGCATTTTTAATCACACTTTTGAAAAATCAGTTCAATTGCAAGTTAGGATTAAACTAATTCAAGTTCCGAAACATTTCTTTCCACAATTCGTGCTTGATTCATACTCACAAGTGAATAACCTTCGTTATGAAACACATCTTGGTCGATGATAACTTGCATAGCCTGAGATACCTCAGTTGCGGAAAGATTGTCTTTTGGCTCAAGTACTGAAATGGTATAAGTTTTACCATTTTCAGTATTAAATTTCATTTCCAATGTCATAGCCACTTTTCATCTGTCCTTTCGTAAATTTTTTTGCAATCGGGGGGCGTCTAAATTAGTAGACTCCCCCTTCATTTAACAAATTAATGTTAAAATTCGATTGCTTCTGTTTCTGAACGTTTCGCTTCGTGTAGTGAGTATTTTGATAAGCTTGCAATTACTTGAGCCACTACAGCGATTTGATCAGCAGGAATGTCATTTCGCACATTACGATACGTTTTTGTAGTAACTTGAGGTTTACCGTATTTGTCCATCCCTGTTTCAAATAAAATTTTTAGACTAGCTTCCTCAAAATTGTATGCTGACATCATCTCTCACCCCCTTTTCACCTACTTATATAGTTCAATTCGGTGAAAATAGAGACATTACTAGTGAAAAGTTTTTAAAATCCTTTTATAATAATAGTTGAGTTGTTTTTAAATGTGGCTAGATTTGCGGATTGTCGATTATAGAAGGATTGCTCAATGGTCCATATTGAATAAACTTCAATGAGGGAACCCTTAAACACTATATAGTAGTTGACTGGATAAGAATCTTTGACTGCAAGGATAATGAGGTGAAAGTTTTGTTAGATGGCTGGTTTATGTGGTTTATATTATTTTGGGTAATCTTATTACCTATATTAATGGGAATTGGCGGATTCTTTATGTTCCGTAAGTTTTTAAAAGCTCTACCAAAACAAGATGGTTGGTCAGATCTCGATTGGCAAAATTATTATATAAAAAAGACCATAAACTACTGGGGAAATGACGCAAGAGAATTACTAAACGAATTAGTAAGCCCTGTACCAGAATTATTCCGCCAAGTGGCAAAAGAAAAGATTGCTGGTAGAATAGGTCAAATTGCATTAGAGGAACGTTCTAAAAAGATTACTCATGATTTAATTATTCGAGGATATATACAAGCGACACCTAAACGTGATCATAAGTTCTTACGTAAAAAATGTGAAGAAATGAATATCGATTTAAGTCCATACGAACATCTTTTCGAAAAGTAAAAAAGGAATGTCTTGAAAGTTATTAAAACTTCACAAGACGTTCCTTTTTATTTTGATAATTTTTGTTTAAGCTTTTTATATTGGACAAACATTGCTATTCTCCATGGCCAAAGCATTGCAAAGGCCAAGGTCCAAAACATACCTGCTAATTCACCAACATCAAAGGTACCTGATAAAAAGACTTTTAATAATACTCGACCTATTAAAATTCCGATTAATATAAAGAAAAAAGCCTTAGATTGCTTTATATAAATATCCTGTTCTCGAATTTCAAATTTCGTAGTATAAATTAATACAACCGAGAATATGACACCAATGATTACCGCTTCTATTATTTGAACAGGACCGATTCGAAATTCTTCGAATATAAACATGAATGCGCCTGTTGACATAGCAACTGGTGGTATTAATATTTTTTTAGGATTTACAGGTGTTTTCTGTGAACGCATTCTAGCTATCATAATAATGGAACCCATAACAATGGCCATTATTGTAGAACCTATTACCAAATATTGAGAAGGTATATTTGCGAACATAGAATCCCTCCTCTGTTTTTTCTCAAATTTCTTTACTATCATATCGATTTTCATCGTAGATTACCACTATTACATATAGACTTAAAAAATTCCTACCTAATATTAAGGCAGGAATTGATCGGAAAATGATAGATTTACATTATACACTTAGTAAATTATCAACAACCATTTTCAACTGATTTGAATCGAACGGTTTTGTAATAAAATCCTTAGCACCGTTTTCAAGTGCTTCCACAATTATTTTTTGTTGTCCTAAAGCGGTAATCATGATGATTTTTGCATCTGGATATTGAGGAATTATTTGCTTAACCGCCTCTATTCCAGACATAACCGGCATTGTTATATCCATTGTTACGATATCAGGCTGTATTTGAGAATAGAGATCAACTGCTTCTTTACCGTTTGTTGCGATTGCAACATCAAATCCCCATTCTTTAAACATGTTTCCTACTGCTGTTCTCATAAATAATGCATCATCTACAACTAAAACTGTCGGCATATCATTCATTCCCTCTCACAAAAACATTCACATTTAACAATATGTTTTTATTGTTGTAATAAGCTTAGAAGCCCTGAAATCCTCCGAAAATAGGTGTTAAATTTCGGATGATATAAGTAAGACCATCAAAGAATAGCAAGATACCAACAGCTATCATCACCCAACCACCGATCTTAACGACAACTTGGCTATTTTTACGAATCCAACCAAGTCTCGAGATGAAGAACGATAATAAGAAGAATGGAATTGCAAAACCAAAATAATAGGCAAGCATATACCACATTCCAGAACCTGGGTTCGAACCAGCTAATAATATGATGGATGCTAAAATTGGTCCAGTACATGGAGTCCAACCAGCGGCAAATGCTAATCCGATCAGTGCAGATCCAAAGTATCCAGATGGTCGATTTTTAAATTCAAATTTATGATCTTTCATCAGGAAATTAATTTGTAGTAATCCTACAATCATCAATCCGAATACAACGATTAAAATAGCACCAATTTGTCTAATTAAATCTTCGTAATTTACGAAAATATCTTTAAAGATTGAAGCGCCGAAACCGATTGCAATAAAAATAATTGAAAAACCAGCTAAAAAGAATAATGTATGTAATATTGCACGTTTTTGTAACATACCTTTTTCGTCTTTTAACTCATTATAACTCATACCCGTAATATAAGATAAGAAGGCTGGATATAAAGGTAGTGTACAAGGCGAGATAAAACTTAAAAAGCCTGCACCAAACGCTAAAAAGACATTAATATCTGTACCCATGTTATTCGCTCCTTACTATTAATGTCTCCATAGTATCAAATTTTACTAAAAAATGCGTTGACTTTAACTATGAATAATTTATGACGAATTTCCGAAATTCTTATGAACTATTAATTCAAAAATTATTAACATAAAAGACAACATGAAGTAGTTAATTAAAGTTTACCATAATAAGTTAATCCAAGGAATATTTTAAATATGTATTCAATTAAAAAGGGCTGATAATGAAAACTTTCATCAGCCCATTAAATACTATATCATTTTAACTTTTACTGTCTCTTGTTTCTTTGCAAAATGTCGTTTACGAATTTCCGAAATTGTTGATGCTGCAAAAATGATTACTGCAAGCCAAATGAATCCGAATGCTAGGAAATCAGTCGTAGTAAATGGTTCATTATATAAGACAACCCCAAAGATTAATGCGACTGTTGGCGTAAAGTATTGGAAAAACCCTATTAAATATTGGGGTATACGCTGAGCACCTTTTGCAAACAGTACGAGTGGCACCGCGGTTACTATACCACCTAAAATTAATAGTAAATCAGTAAATAGATTAATATTTAATAATGCAGGTTCGCTTGTTGTCCAAGTATAAATATAAAATCCTAATGCTAATGGTAAAATAAATAAAGTCTCAATAGCTAAACCACGAGTCGCATCTAAAGTAATTTTCTTTTTTAAAGCACTGTATGTTGCAAATGTAATCGCGATTAGTAAGGCGATCCATGGAACTTGCCCATAGCTTAATGTCATAATAAGAACCCCTATAAATGCAACGATTACTGCACACATTTGTGCTTTAGATAACTTTTCTTTGAAAAAGAATACACCAAAAACAACTGTAATAAGTGGATTAATATAATATCCGAGACTGGCATCAACTACATGATCATGCGTTACAGCCCAAATATAAAGATACCAATTACATGTAATAACCAAAGAAGCGGATAATAATGCAATGAAGAGCTTTTTATTTTTCCATAATGATTTTAAATCTTCTATTAAATGTTTTCTCTGTTTTAAAAGTAATAGAAAAATAGTTGTAAAGATAAACGACCAGATTACCCTGTTTGTTAATATTTCTAAACTATCAACATGTTCTAATAGTTTCCAATATAAAGGAAACGCTCCCCAAATTACATAAGCTAACAAGGCATATAATACACCTTTATTTTCCTCAGTCATTCCTACACCTTCTTATGATTATTCCGAATAGATTGTATCATTCGTATCAGTGGGGTCCTGTCTCCCCACTGATATCCAATTATAGTACTCGGATTTTTCGATGTAAATGGATTTTTATTTAGATTGAAACTAATATTCTATTTAATAGTACAAATTACTTCGTTACGCCTTCTTCAACAATCCCATTTTGTAATAAATACATTTTATGATATAAGCCTTTTTGTTCTAATAATTGTTGATGTGTGCCGCTTTCAACAATCTCACCTTGATGTAGTACCAAGATTAGTTCGGCATCTTGAATTGTTGATAGTCTATGAGCAATCGCAATAGTAGTACGACCTTTACGCATTTTCTCTAAAGATTGTTGAATTGCTACCTCTGTTTCTGTATCGATAGCTGCAGTAGCTTCATCTAATATTAATATTTTCGGATTTGCTGCAACAGTTCTAGCAAATGCGATTAATTGACGTTGACCACTAGAAAACGTAGATCCTCTTTCGGTTACTCGTTGCTTATATTTATTTGGAAGCTTTTCAATAAATTGGTCAGCTTGAACAAACTTAGCAGCTTCGACAACATCAGCGTCAGTTAAGTTTTCATCGAACAAACGAATATTACTTTCGATCGTTCCGTAAAACAGGAAGGAGTCTTGTAAAACAAGACCTAGTTTTTTACGTAGCTCTTTCTTACTGTAGGATTTGATCGATTTTCCATCAATAATAATATCGCCGTTTTCAAATTCGTAAAATCGCATGAGTAAGTTAATGATGGAGCTTTTTCCACTACCTGTATGACCAACAAGCGCAACCGTTTCACCAGGATTCACAGAGAAGGATATATTTTTTAATACATCAGTTTTGCCGTCATAACTAAACGTAACATTTTTAAACTCAATATGTCCTTCTGTGATTTCTGCTTTACTTTCAATTTGGGCTGGTTCAATTTCTTGATCGTCTAAAAGTTCAAACACACGAGTAGCAGCAACAATTGCTTGTTGGTAAAATGCAAGACGTTCCATTACTTGATTAATAGGATCAAAGAATCTTGTTACATACGTAATAAAGGCATAAATCATCCCTACCTCTACTGCTGTATTGAAACTTGTAATCCCAAAGAAACTTAAAATAAGAATAATAGCAATAAAATAAACTAAATCAATAACAGGTCTAAGTAATACTGCATTTAATCTAGTATTGTTCATCATCGCTTGATAATGTTGGTCATTGATTTCATTAAATTCTTTGTTAAATCGTTCCTCTTGTCGAAACACTTGAACAATATTCATACCTGATAGTGTTTCGGACAATTTAGCATTTAGTTGACTTAGTTTTTCACGCATAGTCATATAAACAACTGAACTAAATTTTCTATATAAGAAGATTACGAGTAAAATAATTGGAAGTAATACTAGTGCAAATAAAGCAAGCATTGGGTTTAATAAAAACATAGCAATATAAACACCAACGATTAAAAAAGCAGCTTGCACATATGCAATTAATACTGAGACGAATAAATCTTTTATTGCTTCGGTATCATTTGTGGCACGAGAAACAATCGAGCCAGTTGGTGTTGAATCAAAATAGCGCATTCCAAGTTTGTGTATTTTGGAGAATACATCGATTCGTATTTGTTGAACAACATTTAATGCAATCTGTTGGAATTTTACCAATTGAAGATAACTAATCACCACATTTAGTAGCTGAATGACAATATACGATATAGCTAAAATCATAATCGGATTTGTATCAAAGTTACCAATAGCAACATGATCATCCAAGAATACTTTGATTAAATATGGTCCAATTACATCTCCTGCTACTGTAAGTACTAATAGCAGTAAAGCAATAGCAACAGATTTCTTATGTGGAATTAAGTAACGAATCAGTCTAAATAATACTTTTCGTTGTTCTTTACCTGAAAGGGATGCTGGTTTACTCATGACCTTCCCCTCCCTTTTCTACTAATTGTTCTAGCTGCTGTAAATTGTACATTTCATAATATCTACCTTTTAATTCCATTAACTCTTGATGTGTTCCTTTTTCAACAATAGTCCCATCATGCATCACAATAATGATATGTGCATGTTGAATTGCGCTTAAGCGATGGGAAGTAATAATTGTTGTTTTGTCTTGACGTTCTTCTTTCAATGCTTCTAAAATTGCCTCTTCTGTTTTGGCATCAACAGCTGAAAGAGAATCATCTAAAATTAGTAATTCTGGATTCGACATTAATGCCCTGGCAATTGAAATACGTTGTTTCTGTCCGCCAGAAAGTGATACTCCGCGTTCACCAACAATTGTCTTATATCCATCTGGGAAACGTAAAATATCGTCGTGAATATGAGCTAATCTAGCTGCGTACTCAACTTCTTCACTTTTAGCTTCAGGATTTGTGAATGCAATATTGTTATAAACTGATGTTGAAAATAAAAAATGATCTTGTGGAACGTAACCAATCGCTTCTAATAATCGAATTTTACGGTAATCATCAATACTTATGTCTCCGAACTTGATTTCCCCTTTATATCCTTCAAATTCTCGTAATAATAATTTAAGAATCGCTGTTTTTCCTGAACCAGTTTTACCTACAATTCCTAGAGTTTCACCGCGTTTTAATTCAAAATGCACGTTTGATAAACTTAAGTTTGCATCACCAGGAAATCGGAATTCATCTACTTTGAATACGATATCTCCATTTGGTCGCTCATCAATCGCATTTGGTTTATCTTCAATTTCTACTGGTATTGATAGTAAGCTTTCGATACGGTCGTATGATGCAGAACCTCGCTCAACAATGTTAAATAACATACCAAAAGCAAGCATCGGCCATACAAGTAACCCTAGGTATGTATTAAAAGCAACCAAGTCCCCGATTGTCATAGACCCCTCAACGATAAATTTTGCACCGAAACCTAAACTTAAAAAGAAACTGATTCCTATAATTAAACTAATAGTAGGATCAAATAATGAATCTACACGAGCAACTTTCATATTTTTTGAAACCACTTCGCTTGATAACCTCTTGAAGTCAGCAATATCTTCATTTTGTTGACCGAAAGTTTTTATAACTTTTATACCAGTAATACTTTCTTGTGTTTTATCGTTTAGATCTGAGAATGCAGACTGTGCTAAATGGAATCGTTCATGTAATAATTTCCCATAATAAGTTGATGAAATGGCAACAAGTGGCATAGGGATCAATGCGATTAATGTTAAACGCCAATCAATCGTTATCGCCATTGCTAAAATTACAAATGTACCTGTCGTAACTGAGTCAAAAAGAGTTAAAACCCCACCTCCAGCTGTCTGTTGTACAGCAGAGACGTCATTCGTAGCATGGGCCATTAAATCTCCAATACGACGCTGTTGATAAAAAGAAGGACTCATTTTTGAAAAATGACGAAATAGTTTTTTCCTTAAAGTCATGGCCATATAGTTAGAAGAGCCAAAGATCATTAATCTCCAAAAATAACGTAATCCGTAAATCAGTATGGAAGTAATTAGTATTACTCCTAACCAAAATAATAGTGATCCCAATGTAAGTTCCCCTTGACCAATTTCATCAATTGTATACCCAATTACCTTTGGCGGAATTAATTGTAATAGTGCAACAATCGCAAGGGCTAAAAGACCAATAATATACTGTTTTTTTCTTTCTTTAAAAAACCAGCCAAGCTTTAAAAATACGTTCATCTTAACACCTACATTTCATGATCAATTTTTCTATGAAGCTTTTATTCTTCCAAAAAATTTTTCTACAACATTGAAAGATGCTGCTCTACCTAGTTAAAATGTTTCAAAACAAAGCGAAATCACAAGTTTTGGAAGACCAACCTATTTTAGCAAACTATTAATCATCTGAAAAGACGTTCAATTCTGAATAATGAATAATCAGTCGAAAGTCTGAATACTTTTCCAATTACCTACGAACTAAGAAAAAAGCTTATCAATGAATTGTTTTTTCATTGATAAGCTTTTTCTTAAATTATTTTGTTGTAACTTTGAACACCGTTTTAAATTTCTGAATAATTCCACCCGTACTATATGTTAAGACACTACGTTTATAGAATGATAAGCTAAACATATATCCAACTACTACAGTAATGATTAAAATAGCTAATGATAAAATTGGTTCTACTGGTGAAATATCTGTTGCACCAATTCGCATTGGCATTACCATCCCAGAAGTTAAAGGAATGTATGAAAATACTTTAATTAATATTGTATCTGGATTTGCCATACCAGAGATCATCACATAGAATCCTACTAATAATAGCATCATTGCAGGTGTTAACACTTGTGATGCTTCTTCCACTTTTGCAACAAGTGAACCAAACAATGCTCCGATAATTAAGAATAAAACTACTGTAAAGGCTAAAAATACTAAAAAGTAAATGATATAACTAAGTGACAATTCACCTACGAATGACTGAACCATTGAAAAACTAGATACTTCTGCATTTGTACTCATATCTTTTAAACTTAATATTGCAATTGCACCAACTATTATGATAGCAAACTGTGTGAGAGCAACTAGTAATACACCATAAATTTTTGATTGATAGTGTGTGCCAGGTTTTACACTAACTAAAAGCATTTCTAAAGCACGTGAACCCTTTTCTGATGCGACATCAGTTGTAATCATTGATAAATACATGTTAACAAAGAAGAAAATAACGACTCCAACAATGTATGAAACAAATAGACCAGATGTCTTTTCTCCTTCAGATTTCCCGCTAACTTTTTCATTTAAATTCGTCATTGTAATGATCGGCTGACTAGTTAAAATTTTCTCTGCTTCATTAGCAGATAAGTTTAATGATTGAATGCCATAAATTTTAGATGCATAATCCACGTATGAACTAATAGTAGATTGCGCGTTTAGTTGAAGAGGTGTGTATGTTGCAATATCCGCTTTTAACTGATCGTTAAGTTCAGAAATTGTAACTACAGCGTCAATTTCATTCGATTCTAGTTGTTCATGTAAAACTTCTATAGATTCTTCAGGATAACTAAAAATAAGATCATCATTTGAAGTGAAAATCGTTTTAATGTCAACATTCGTTTCATTTACCAATGCAATATCAATTGGTTCATCATTAAAAATTAGATTTGCAATTGTATTCCAATACGCAACAATCGCAATAACTGCAATGTAAAGTAATGACATGAATATAAATGATTTCGAACGAATTTTTTGCTTATAAACTTGTTTTGTGAGAATCCATAATTTATTCATTCTCTCCACCTACCTTATCTTTGAAAATAGCATCAAGTGATAAATAATCCAGACTGAATTTCTCGATGTAATTGCCATTTGATACGACATCAAAGATTTGTTTTGCATAAGATTCATCTTCTAATGTTAAAATGATATCTTCACGATCTTGTTTTACGTTTTTAACACCCTGCATTTTTGAAAACTGTTCAATTGAAATATTTGTACGAATGGATAATCTTGTTTTCCCATACTGTTTCTTTAAGTCTAGCAAACTTCCTGAAAACAATGATACACCGCGCTTTAATAGACATAAATGATCGCAAAGTTCTTCGACATTATCCATTTGATGACTGGAGAATAAAATCGTTGTTCCTTGGTCTTTTAATAATAAAATGGCATTTTTTAATAAATCACGGTTTACTGGATCAAGTCCACTAAAAGGTTCATCTAATATTAAAAACTTTGGTTTATGGATGAAACTAGCAATCAATTGAACTTTTTGTTGATTCCCTTTTGATAGTGTTTCTGCTTTACTGTGACGTTTGTCTTCTAGATCAAATCGTTGAATCCAAAAATCAATTTCCTTTTTTACATCTGCACGCTTCATGCCGCGTAATTCTCCGAAAAAGTAAAGTTGCTCTTCTACTTTCATTTGTGGAAAAATACCTCTTTCTTCTGGTAGATAGCCTAATATATCTCTACTAACACTATTAATAGGCTTTCCTTCCCAAGTAATCGTACCTGAAGTTGGTTCTTGTAAATCAAGAATCATACGGAATGTTGTCGTTTTCCCTGCACCGTTTTGACCAATCAACCCGAAAATTTCACCTTTTCCGATTGAAAAGTTTAAATCATTTACTGCGGTGAATTCTTTGTATTTCTTAACAACATGTTCTAACTTAAGAGACATTTCTAAACTCCTTTCTAATCATGAAATATATTCAAATTTGACTTTAATGCTTTTCTTCGCTTGAAGACGAGATAGATTGGAATTGTAATCATGATGGCAGCTAGTAAATTGAAAATACCTATTAGTGACAATCGTGACGATTCGCTGTTCAAATAATCAAACATATAAGATATACCAAAAATGTAATTAATTAATGCCATGAAAATAAACAAATAAAAAATACGATTTAAATATTGAATTTTAGATGATGTATCTGAATATAACTCGAACGGTCCTTTCTCAGCTTTTTTTCTGAAATATGCCCAGACTCCAAATTTCGAGACAATTTCTACTCCGGATTCACTTAAAAATGCTAAATATTCTTTACTATCATCTTTTTTAGCTAATCCCGCTAATAGTTCGTTACGATAAATATATTGTCCTGGCAATCCTTTTTCGAATTTAAAATAACCAATTCCAAATTTCACTAAATGCCATCCTTGTTGACACATATGATTAACCCATTGTTCTTCTTTTTCATAGTCAACAAAGAAACGAATTATAGTTTTCCTTTCTGTCAATGTTTGTCACCTCTTGTAATACGGATACCATTGTCATAAAGTTCCTTTAATCTCAAAATTTCGTATTCAATCATTTCTTTACCTAGCGAAGTGATCATATACTCTTTTTTACGACCATCATCATCAACAGATCGAATCCAACCTTTGTCGAGAAGTGTTTTAATAGCACCATATATTGTACCAGCTCCTAATTTTACACGACTATTCGTCAGTTGTTCCGTCAATTGTATAATTCCATATCCATGTCGTGGTTCATATAATGCAAGCAGAATATAATACACACCTTCTGTAAGTGGTGGATGTTGTGTCATGTAAATTCACCTCCAATAATAATATTGGTAGCCGATATATCATGTGTCGATATAAATATATCAGCAACCGATATACCTGTCAATTATAAAAATGTAAATTTATTGTAAATAAAAAAACTGTTTCATGAACGAAATCATGAAACAGTTCTCTATTTGCTATTTAATTGATTTTAGTGCAATTAAAGCTGCGATTCCTAGTAAATCACATGTTGTTAGTTTGCCATTTTCGAAATGATCAAGCCATCCCTCATCTATAGCATCCTCAGAGATTCCCTTTTCAATAATTGCTTTTATAGTATCTTGATTTGTTAAGATTTCCTCAATACTTTCTTTTAATGTGGGTTCACTAAAACTATCAATGGGAATCGTTTTATCTAGAATGCTGGTAAGATTTTC
The DNA here is from genome assembly GCF_049202975.1 of Ureibacillus sp. MALMAid1270. Taxonomy (NCBI): domain Bacteria; kingdom Bacillati; phylum Bacillota; class Bacilli; order Caryophanales; family Caryophanaceae; genus Ureibacillus; species Ureibacillus sp. MALMAid1270. The sequence goes on from NZ_JBMIRP010000009.1 coordinate 18,904, forward strand.
GGAGTCGATCTCCTCATTAAAATCTTGTACTTCTTTTGACGTAATTTCCGGTAATTCTTTGATCATTGGATGGCCAGGTTTTACATATTGAATCAATTCGTTTGCGATCGCGATACAAATCACTTCAAATTTCTCTTTATAAATAGCTACATCGATCGTGGAATTGACAAAACAAACTTCTATTAATATAGCTGGTTGACTTGTATTATTTAGAAAAGCTAAATTAATCCGTTTTTTTCCTCCACGATTTCTAAGATTACTGGCATTTGATATTGATTTACTAATTCTATTTGCAAAAGTACGCATTTTATCACTTTGGTAAAGTACTTCCGTACCAATACCCGTGTCATGTCTACCGCTTGTTGCATTAAAATGAATACTAACATCCAATTTTCGGTGCGTTTTATTATGTTGAGTGAGGAGATAATCGAGATTTTGTGCTGATGAACTTGAAGTATTATCAACTACTTGTGTCACACCGACGCTAGCTACTCGTAATAGTTGAACGACTCTGTTTACAACTTTTCTAGCTTCTGTTACTTCATCAATCAGATCATGAACACCGGTTCCTGGTAAATAATGACCTGGACTAATTGTGATCAAATTCAATAAGGATACACCTCCATTCGTATTTGACTTCTTTTTATCAGCGGAGTATTTACTGAAATCTACCTTTTAAGCAAGTCTATTTCTATCATACGTTGGATTTCCATTTTCTTTAGGGCGATTATAATCTGTTGTATTAATTACTTTTCATTGAATCTAGTTAAATACCTATCTCTTTACATATTTTCTTCAATGACTTTTGCCCTTTTTATTAATTTGAATAGTGTCCAAATAACTCAACATTACAAAAAAGTGACTAGATGAGCTGAAACACTCATACTAGTCACGAATTATTAACGACGATTCATTTTTTTGATGAATAAAATTAATAATACAATGAGAATGACATAAATAAGAAATACGATGAAAAGTGTAATCATTCTTTCATTTATAGATCCATCTGCTAGTAGGATTGGTCCTAATCCAAAAAATGTGACACCTACAAAGAATACGAAAAATATGACATATACTATCCACTTCATCATGAACCACCTCATTTGTAGTGTATCGTTTTTTGTAAAAAGTGATACTGTACAATAATCACAATCGATAAATAGTTTATTAAATTGGACTTACATGTAATTGGAGCAGAAAATAATTATCAACTTCGATTCAGAATTATCTCTCCAATCCATTACAAATACCTAATTTATTGGGTACATAACTAGATTTGCTTTAAGAAACTGGGTGAAAAACTATCTTCTCTTATTAGCTACATTTCTTCTCATAAATATTATTGAAAAATAGGTATCTATCTAGTTAGGCAGTTGTGAATTGAATATGTTATTACTGTAAACCCAATATATGAAGAAGGAGGTCATGATAAATGTTTCATAGAAATTGTGGCTGTAATGGAACACGCCATGTAACTTGCTGTCCACCAAATGTTATGCCTACTCAATATGCACCAGCACAAGTATCGCCAACTCATGAGGTGGTTCGTACGAATATTTTTAATACGGTCGTACCACATATCCACCCAACTCATATCCGAAATGTAAACCGTCATATTAGGCATAATCAACACTATTTCCCAGTTACTGAATCTACTGAAGATGTTTACTCTGAGAATACGCGTAACTGCGGTACACCTGAAAATCCAAATCCAGATTACTTCCCACTACGCAGAAGAGGATTCTTTGGTTTCTAATCTTATGAAATGATATTGTATGTGACTTACAAAGGTTGTTTTAAAAAGCGACTTTTGTAAGTCTTTTTTATTTTATGGAAAATAGGTGATCAAAATGTTGATCACCTATTAACACTATTAGCGACATCTTACGAATGTGTAAGTTCCTAGTGCTTGGTCTCCAGCTTCAGTTGGCTCAGTAGCAGCTACAAATGCTACAATTTTAAAACCTCTGCTTAGTAAGCATTGTGTAGCCTCTGTAATTGTAGTTTCGTCAACAATAATGGAACATCCAAATACACCATTGTTTGGTGAAACAAATTCTACTTGATGATCGTCTAGATCAAAAGTAACTGTTACAACATCACATTCTTCATGGTCTTTTTTGTGATCTTTTTTGTCATCTTTTTTATCTTCTTTTTTCTCATGTAAGATTTTTTTCAATAAATCTTTAATGTCATCTAATTGATCTTCTTTTTTCCAGTCGTATGAACCCATAGTCTTTTTACACCCACAATCCTCATATTTTTTTACTTTTTCATAGCTGTACATTATGTCACCTCCTCTCAATATCTATTACAGTATATTGAGCTGCTAATTATTGAGTAAGGCGAATATACTAAGTTATTTAATATTGGTAGAAAAAATTTAAAATTGAGGAATACGTTTAATAGATATGAGGCAAATGATAGAGTGTTATATGATAGAGGGATATTTATAATAAATCGAATGGTTATTTTACTTAAGAGAAAAGCTCAAACAAAAAATGAGTAATCCAAATACACAATTTGGATTACTCATTTTTATTACATGTTTTTTAATTTTTCGTATTCTAATTGAAGTTTTTCAATACGTTTACGGCCTTCTTCTCGGTTGCGAACTGTTTCAGCTTGAATTTGTTTCGTTTCTTCAATACCAGCCATAATCGTTTGCCAAGTTTGTTCTATAGTTTCAATTTTGATACTTGGTTGTCCTGCAGAACGTGCTATATTAACACTATTTTGGCGAATATTTTCTGCATTTTTTAATAACATTTCATTCGTTCGTTTATCTAATTCATTCATTGAATCAGAAACTAATTTTTGACGTTTAATAGTAACAGCATGAATGATTCCTTGTTTGAAAATTGGAATTGTTGTTACAAATGCAGAGTTAATCTTACCGATTAGATGATTGTTCCCTTGTTGCATTAAACGAATTTGTGGAGCAGATTGGAATGAAACTTGCTGTGCCATTTCTAAATCATATCGACGTTGTTCTAGTAATTCGATTGCACGACGAAGGGATTCTAATTCCATAATCGCTTCTTGATCCCCTTCATTAGCACGAGCTTCTAGACTTGTAAGTTGAGGTCTTAATTTCTCAACTTTTACTTCAATAGCAGCAATATGTTCACTTAAACTTTGGAAATAACGAAGGTTCTGGTCATACATATGTTCTAACTCGATTGTATTTTGTTTCATTTCCACTTCGTATTTTGTGATTTCATTGTAAACTGCGTCGATTTCTTTATTCATTGTTTCGTATTTGGATAAGATTCTTTGAAGTTGTTCTTTTCCTTTACTAAACAATTTTGAAATAAATCCTTTTTTCTCTTCTTTGAAATCTTGTGGATCGAAACGGTCCATGATTTTGTTAAGGTTATTTATAAGTGCACTAGATTTCTCTAATTTACTTGTTCGTATAGTTGAAAGCATACGGTCAGAGAATTTTGAGATTTCAGTAGCTGTTTCTTTCCCAAATTCTAAAATGGCAATTTGATTTTTTTCATCGATTTTATCTGCCAATGCAAGTACTTGAGGTTCTTCTTTTAAAGCCAGTTGTCTTTTTCGAATTTGGGACAATTCTTCTTGTGAAACTAATGGTTGTGGCTTCGCTTGTATAGGAGTTTGTGTAACAGTTTGTGTTTTGGGCTCAATTTCCATTAATTGAGTCTTTACAGTTTCGTGTTTTTTTGCCTCTAAGTCATCAAATAATGGATTTTTCATCTCTGACATGGCATTTCCTCCGTTCGACAAATGGATTGTTATTAACGTTGAATTGGATATCTTTGCTAAATACATTGTACACTAAAAGACTATAAGTTATATACGAATTAGTATTAAAAATGTTTCATATGCGTAAACAAATATTCCTACAAAAAATGGAGTTATCTTGAATGACTCACTTTCAAGATAACCCCAAATCATATAAATTATAAAGCTCCTCCGGATCCGCCGTCGATATTGACAGAAGTTCCTGTTACATAAGAAGCTGCATCAGAAGCTAGGAATGTAATAACATTAGCAGCTTCTTCTGTTTCCCCGATACGTCCAAGAGGAATCGTCTTTCCAACTTCTTTAGAATATTCTTCCCAAGTATTATATGGCATACTATTTTGCCATCTTTCTTCGATTTGTCGACTACGGATTAAACCGATACAAACCGCATTCACACGAATATTATATTTCCCTAAATCTTTACTCATCGCTTTTGTAAGTGCTAGTCCCGCAGCACGGCTCACTGATGTTGGTAAACTTGATGCTGGAGGTGTTTTAGCCAGTACAGCTGTAACATTTACAATGGATCCGCCGTTTTGCTCTTTTAAATACGGTAAAGCATGTTTTGATACATGAATTGCACCAAACAATTTCAAATCTAAATCTGATTGCCAATAGTCTGTGGCAACTTCTTCAAATGGACTTGCAGCAGACGAACCCGCGTTGTTAATAAGGATATTTAACTTTCCGTAGTGTTTCACAGTATCCTCTACTAATCGTTTACAGTCATCTTCTTTAGAAACATCAGCAGATAGTGTTAATACTTCAACACCAGTTTGATCTAATATAAAAGCCTTCGCTTCATTTAACGTTTCTTCACTTCTAGCAGCAATCGCAACTTTAGCTCCTTCTTTTACAAGTTGTAATGCAGAGTATAAACCGATGCCTTTACTTGCGCCTGTTACAATGGCTACTTTATCTTTTAATCCTAATTCCATATGTACATCCCCTTCATTTTAAATCTAATAACATTATATAGTATATTGTTAGAATGGTGGGAATATTAAGATTACATATTAGTTAAAGATGCTAAAAAGGATTCTAAAGTAAATCTTTAGAATCCTTTTTGTTATTAATATCAGTTTAATTTATGAAACGATTAGTATTTTCCGTTGTGGAAAGTTACACCAATAATGATCAAAAGAATAAACAATACTACTAATAAAGCGAAACCGTTACCTTTTGAATAACCACCACCGTAGTTATCATAAGCACCACCAACTTGATTGTATCCCATAATGCTACCTCCTTTTAATGAGTTAACCTATTTTATGAAAACAGGTTGTTGAAGTAATGGACATTCGCTTAATTCCTTTAGAATCATTTCGTATTTCCATCACTATTGTAGTAAATGCAATACAATCAAATAAAAGCGTGACATTCGTTTAGTTGCGAAATAAAAAATTGTGCTTTTATGAAAGTTGCGGGATGCTTAAGTTTTAATACGAGTTGAGATGTACGGTTCTTAAAAGTTCACTCGGTCAATTGAAAAATAATCGGCTAGAAAAATTAGTACTACCATTCCAATTTATTATCAAAATAATTATGTACCACTGCTGTTGTTTTGATTATTCTATATTTTTTAGTTTTTCCAGTTTCTTTATTAATTGTTTTAAAAGGTAATTTCGTTCTCTTAATGCATTCACAACACTAATCATAAACCAAATAACGGTAAAAACAGGAACACCATATAAAAGAAAAGACATGATGAGTGGTGTTATATCCATAAAACTCTCCTTTACAATTAATATTAATATGTTATTTCATACATACTATTAATTGAACTCATTTATGTTTCTTTCACTGTTTAAATGAATTTCGATACAGCAAAAATAATACTCTGCAAAGTTTTATAGTGCTTACGAATCAACAAAGGATGGAAATGTTTTAATATTTTTTAACATTATTTATGTTTTTTTAAAACTTTTTGGGTAGATAATCGTATAGTAGGTATTATATTTTAGGAGGGCTTTATTAATGTTAACAACAACAACTGGAACTGTAGAAGGAAAATCTATTGAAACTTATCATGGAATTGTAACTGGAGAAGCTATTATGGGAGCGAACTTTGTACGCGACATTTTTGCATCGGTTACAGATTTAATTGGTGGAAGAAGTTCTGCTTATGAAAATAAATTAGCTGAAGGTCGTAGTTTAGCTTTACAAGAAATGCAAGAGGAAGCTAGAAGACTAGGTGCAAATGCTGTAATTGGCGTGGATTTAGATTTTGAAACGCTTCGCGATGGCATGATGATGTGTATTGCAACAGGTACTGCTGTAACTGTTCGATAATTAAAAAACCGTTGTTGCTTAAACGGCAACAACTGGTTTTATTTGTTATTCTAATTCACTAAACATTTCTTCTACTTCTGCAGAATTTCCTAATACAGCTTCCATTAAGTTTGCATCAGAAACGATTTTGAAATTACCATCTGCATCTTTGGTTAAATTTAATGTAACATCACGTGTTACTGTTGGAGCATCTTTATCAGTCATTGCAGCAGTAAGAATCTCAGTAGATTTTTCATCCATAGCTTGATTATATTCTTCTTCTGTTTGATCTTCTAAAGCTAATTCAAAAGCAGCACTGAAAATATCTTCCATTGCAGTTTGCATTACAGCAGCATAGTCAAGAGAAGTTACTTCAACTGTTACTTCTGCATTTTGATTGTCAACTTTATTTTCTTTTGGTGTACCAAATTTATAATTATTGCTCATACCTTTAACTAATGCTTCAGTTGCAGGGTCTTCATTTGCATCTTTCATACTAGCAAAGTCAAAGTCATCAGATACATTTTCCGTCGATACATAAGTACTAGCTTTTTCCAAATCACCTGATTGTATAGCTTTCATAAACGATGTTACAACATCAGCAGGTTTAGAAGCTTCTTGTCCGCCACCACATGCTGTTAACAACATGATTGTTATACCAAGTGTAAATAAACGAATCATTTTTTTCATAGTATTTCCTCCAAAGTGTTTTTTACAACAAAATATAGTTTAACACAGAAATATGATTCTGTTTACAAAATAATTTTTCCAATATAGCATTTTTATTGATTGTATTTTCACAAAACTCATGTTTATTATGTGTAATTGTTTATCTAGTTCATACAGATAATTTAATTTAGCATTAAAAAAGCGGGAATGTTACATCCCACTTTTCATAATAAAGATTTATAATTTTTTTGCCAGTTCTTCGATATCTTCTAATACTTGAGCAAGGTGTTGCAAATTTTTTGAAATCTCTTCAATTGAGGAAGACTGATTTTCAGCTATATCAACAGATTCTTTTATAATAGATGCTACATCACGAACTTTATCTTTTAACCCATCTAATAATTGTCTAATTTCTTTGACGGATTCAGCGCTTTGATCGGCAAGTTTTGTAATTTCTTTAGCAACAACACTAAAACCTCTACCATATTCCCCACTTCTAGCAGCTTCAATACCAGCATTAAAACCTAAAATTCTAGTATTTTTTGCAACTGAATTAATCATTTCTAGAATTTTTGTCGTATTATCGAATTGTTTTGTCATATCTTCTTGAGATTCTTTTAATTTCTCCATATAAGTAGATAAATCTGTTGCGGCAACAGATAATTCTTCCGTAGAAGCTGAAATTTCCTCAGACGAAGCTGAAAACTGCTCTGCAACATGTCTTAATTTATATTGATTATGTAAATTAGTAGCAACTGCTATTGTTCCGATTACTTGATCATTCTCATCTCTAATTGGAACAATTCTTGTATTTATAGCAACTCCTAAGACTTCTTGCGGAATTAAAAACGTTTCTTCTTTATTATTTTTCATTACTTTAGCCATTGGTTCATCTGGTTCAATAATATGGCCAGACGGAACATCAAATTTAAAGTGATTAGAATCAAGGTGTAATATAATTTTTTCGCAATCTGAAATTGTAATCGATACATCATCAGAAAATAGATTTTTTATTGTTTTTGCCGAACTAATATAATGGTTTAAAGTTTCATTTTCTATATTTTGAACAATTGCCATATTATTCCCCCTATATATTACTTAGAAACATTATATCATTACATGAAAAAAATATCGTAGAGTAATAGGACTATTTTATCTTCTATTAATCGAGTAGGAGACTAGCCATTAATTGGCTAGTCGACCTCTCACACCACCGTGCATACGGTTCCGTACACGGCGGTTCAATAACTTAAGTACCTATGCTCATATAGCTTATTTAGGTCTTTTATCCCCCACTTAATGAGCGTATTTATTTTAATTGCTTTTTGTAAGGTTTCACTTCTTGAAATTCTCCAATATCCCTTACGGGTATTTGCTACTTTCCAGGCTTCCTCATGATGGATACCTAACCTTCTAAGTTGGTAATATTTC
>NZ_JBMIRP010000010.1:0-10361 GCF_049202975.1 Ureibacillus sp. MALMAid1270
ACCAAAGTTACTATGACCTACATTTGAAAGAAGACCATAAAATTCAGGATAATAACTTTTATCTTTACCTAATTTAAAATTACTAGGATTTAAAATACCATTAGCAATTTTATTTCGATTTCTATCTATAATGATGTTATTTTCGCGGTCATAAATGTATTCTTTCGTAAATAATTTCAATAAAACAATAGTAAATTCTTCGAAGCTATCTACATTTTCATTTAAAAATCTAGTACTTAGATAGTTTTCAAATATACTTCTAACTAAAATTAAAACATCTTCGTTATGATTTAATTTTAATAACGCTCGGATACTAACTAAAGATTTTGTACTTTTTGGTAAAATTAAAATACTCATGGTCATATGTAAATTTATTATTTGGTTCTGGGTGTCTAAATAGATCAGCTGTTCCGTAAGAAAACGCAGACCATTCAACAAATCTTTTAGAGTGTAAAATAAACTTGTTAATTAACTTATCTAGTTTTTGTGTATGTAGATGAAATTCATTCAAAATTAAACACCTCCATTTTAATTTAATATTCCTTCTGAAATATAAAAAATCCTGTCGAAAATTAACAGGATTTAAGTAGATATTGTAACCTCATTAGTAATAGTTCTATCATTTGTAGTTGTTGGCAAAATATTTTCTTACATTTTCTGTGATCAGGTCTTAATTCATGGATGGCTAACGGGGTAGTTTAATAAATACTTATAATTGGTTTACATACCATAAGGGGGTATGTTATGAGGAAGGAGGTTATTAAATGTATAAATATAATGTTGGTATACTATTGCTGCGATAGGGTTACTTGCACCTTGGGTAGCTGGTGCAGCGATGGTGTTCAATTCCGTATAAATTGTTTTAAACGCATTGCGCTTACAAAGAGTAAAATTACAAAATTAGATATTTGATGTAACGTGTTACTATATTTAGTGGCAAGTGTATAATATCTATTAATTATGTACTTTATCATCATATAGTAGACGAATGGGAGAGGAGGTAAATTATATGGAGGACAGTGGTAAAAAAATTAAGATTGCCATAAATGGAGGAATAGGATTTGGAGCAAAACTCAACTCAAAACAACTTGTTACAATATCAAAATATTTGAATGAAGATGAAGAACTTGAGTTAACTACCTTCCAACAACTTTATATAGAAATCCCGGAAGAAAAAAAGGAAAATATTATAGAGGAATTTCAAAGTGTAGGATTAGTATGTTATCCAGTTGGGAATTTTGTAAAAAGTTTAAGAACCTGTAATTTTTGCTAAGGGGAAGAAGAGGAAGGAATGCCGATAGCAAAAGAGTTAAATAGTCGTATAGCCGGGAAACCAGTACCATTTACCCTAAAAGTTGCGTATACAGGTTGTCCGATTGGTTGCGGTGAACCTATGTTAAGCGATATAGGTGTTATGAAGATTAGAGATCATTACAATTTATATGTTGGAGGAAAAGCAAAGGGGAAAGACGCCGAGGTCGGTGTCTTGCTGATGGAGAATCTTACACCAGAACAATTATACAATACCGTAGAAAAAATTATTGCTATTTATTCAGAATTTGGGAAAAAGCGAGAGACATTCTATAAATTTTTTAAACGGATAGGTAGAGATTATTTAATAAGTTAATATAAATTTATGCATTTCATAATAAATTAATCGACAAAATGTAAGTAAATTGGGTTGAATCTTTCAATTCTGATGGAAAAGTGGAAATAACATTTAATAGAGCTATTAAAGATTCAGGGTATGAGGCTATGGAATTAGCTTAAGGAAGAAGTTGTGGGGGTTCGTGCTACCATTAATTTAAAAAAGTTCGTTTACTATAATAATAATTGAGCGTTTATCCAATAGGATAAACGTCTTTTTAGTTTGCGGTGCATTTTGGTGAAAGATGTTAATTGATCCTTATGAGTAGGGTTTATTATCCTATACATCGATTCTTTCTTCATAATTTCTGCACATTTATAATTTATACTCTTAATGAATTGTTTACTAATAATCGATTTCATTAAATCGGAAGAAAGGTTTGTGAAAATTTCATGGCTGAACAGATAACTATCTTCCTTGCTTTTGGAGCGGGACTTTTATCTTTTATTTCACCGTGTTCGTTGCCTCTATATCCTGCATTTCTTTCTTATGTTACTGGAATGTCCTTTAATGAATTGAAAGAAGACAAAGGAATATTTCAAAGAAAAGCACTTATCCATACAATTTTATTTTTAGTTGGATTTTCGATTATTTTTTTGGCTTTAGGACTTTCAACTTCAATTATTGGAAAAATATTCATACAGTATCAAGAATTACTTAGACAAATTGGTGCACTATTTATGGTTATCTTTGGATTAGTAATTCTAGGTTTTTTCAAATTTGATTTTTTAAGTTCGGAGAAAAGAATCCAGTTTAAGAAAAGACCTAAAGGATACATTGGTTCCGTTTTGATTGGAATAGGTTTTGCAGCTGGGTGGACACCCTGTACAGGTCCCATTCTTGCAGGTGTAATTGCGTTAGGAATATCAAATCCAAACCAAGGGATTATTTATATGCTGTTTTATGTACTTGGTTTTGCAGTTCCATTCCTAGTCATGTCACTATTTATTGGGAGAATGAAATTTCTTCAGAAAAGAAGCGACCTGTTTATGAAAATAGGTGGGATCTTAATGATCCTAATGGGTATTCTATTATACTTTGATCTGATGACAATGATTATTGCATTATTAACACCATACTTCGGTGGATTTACAGGATTTTAATCACTTATTTATGACGTAAATAAATGGAAGGATAGTCTTTAATTATGGATATGAAAAAGAGGCGTAGAGTAGTAAGATTTGTTATTCTACTGTTATTATTCTCAGCAATAGTATTTACGATATATACAAGTTTAACGAAAGAAAAAGCTGAAGTTTTACAAATAGGTGATCTTGCACCAGATTTTGTACTTTTAGATATGAATGGAGTAGAACACAGGTTATCTGATTATAGGGGACAAGGGGTCTTTTTAAACTTTTGGGGAACTTGGTGCCAACCCTGTGAAAGAGAGTTTCCAATAATCAATCGTTATTACCAAGAATATAAAACACAAGGTCTTCAGGTTTTAGCAGTAGACATAGCTGAATCGGATTTTGTAGTACAAGAGTACATTGACCGTAAAGGACTAACATTCCCTGTATTAATTGATAAAAGTAAGGACGTTATGGGTGCATATCATGTTAAACCTTTACCAACAACAGTTCTTGTTAATCCAGAAGGAAAAATAGAGAATATTATTACTGGTGAAATGAGTGAAACTGCTATACGCAATTATATGGAACAGATATTGCCGGAATAGAAAATTAAAAAATCTTTTGAATCCTCAAGAAAAAGGATATCTTGAGGATGGAGGAATCGAATAATTATGAACAAGATTTCTATAAAACTAGCTACTTGTTTTTTTATCGTAGTGATTGTGATGGAATGCTTTCTAATGGTTTATCTTCACCGAAGCATTATCCATACTAGAGTTGAAGAGGAATTTTCACTTTTATTGTCTAATGGAGCTAACCATAGAGATGTATTAGTTGAGTACTATTCTGAAACTACAATAAAACATATTGTACTAATGGAAATGAATGAGGAAAGGGAAGTTGTTATTACTGATAATTCAGGGAATATCGTAGGAGATTCAGGGATAAATAGCGACGTATTAGAAGAATATTTCCCACTTATAAAGAGTACAGAAGGTGGTAAGGATGAGATATTAATTTCCGATTGGGAAAATTCTCCTTACATCGTGAGTAATCACCCATATAACGTCGGGGAAAATGAATCTGGTAATGTCGTAATGTTTCAAAGTACAAACTCTCTCAATCAAATGGTTAGTTACTTAAATATTCACTTCGTAATAGCGGGGATAATGAGCTTTTTAATACTTCTACTTTTATACGCTTTTTTATCAAAAGTGATTACTAGACCATTAATCCGGATGAAAGAAGCTACTGAAAAATTAAGTAAAGGCGAGTTTAATGTTAGTCTGCCTAAATTAGGAAAAGACGAACTTGGAGAATTGTCTTTTTCTATTCAAAAATTAGCCAATGATTTGGAAAGACTAAAAAAAGATCGAAATGAGTTTCTAGCCTCTGTTTCACACGAATTAAGTACACCTTTAACTTATCTAATTGGATATTCAAATGTTGCAATGAGAGATGGTTTGAATGACCAGGAAAGAAAGCAATATCTTGAAATTATTGGAGAAGAGTCAAATAGGATGAAGGATCTCGTCAAGAACTTGTTAGATCTTGCGAGAATGGATGAAAACTCTTTTACGGTAACAAAAACCTATTTTGATTCACAACCATTCCTGGAAGACATTTGTAAACTAGTTGCCCCATCCTTTGAATTGAAAAATATCAAATTAAACTTAAATAGTAACGAAAACTTTACAATATATGCTGACTCTATTCGATTAGGGCAAATAATTGTTAATTTATTAGATAATGCTTTGAAATATTCAAAAGAAAATACGGAAGTAATTTTGGAAGCATATAAGAAAAAGGATAAAACGGTAGTTAAAGTCATTGATTCTGGAATTGGTATTCCGTCAGAGGAATTAGAATTTATTTTCGAGAAATTATACCGTGTTGAAAAATCTCGTTCGAGAGAATATGGTGGTTCAGGAATTGGATTAGCAGTTGTAAAAGAGTTAATTGAAGCACATGGTGGTACTATTAGTGTGGACAGTAATTTAGGGATAGGAAGTACATTTACCATTACTATCTAATAAAGGGGGTGCTGATATGTCCGGAATGCAGACAATTCTTTTAGTTGATGATGAGCAAAGAATGTTAGATTTAGTTGAATTATTTCTTATTCCACATGGATATAAGTGCATCAAAGTTACGAGTGGTAGTGAAGCAATAAAAATAATAGAGAGAGAAAAAGTTCAACTTATTCTGTTAGATGTCATGATGCCTGAAATGGACGGATGGAAAGTATGTGAACAAATCCGTGAATTTTCAAATGTACCAATTATTATGTTGACCGCTAGATCTGATAAAGATGACTTAGTTAGAGGTTTAAATATTGGAGCTGATGACTATATTTCAAAGCCATTTAATGAAAAGGAGTTAGTAGCTCGAGTAAATGCGGTACTAAGAAGATTCCCTGAAGATGAAGAGGAACAAAACATAATCAAGTTTAATAGTTTCTATTTGGATCAGGAAACATACTCATTACATTATTTAGATTTAACTGTTCAACTGACACTTAAAGAATTCAATATATTAAAAGCTATGATTTCTAGACCTACTAAAACATTTACACGAGAGGAACTAATGAGTGCTGCTTGGGAATATGAAACAGATACTGATATTAGAACAATAGACTCACATATCCGTAATTTGAGGGATAAACTTGGAAAAGCAGGATTACCAACTAATGATTTCCTTAAAACCGTTTGGGGAATTGGATATAAGTGGAGTTAAAGGAGAATTAATAATGAAAAAGTTTACAATGATATTTAGTCTTTCAATAGTAGTTTTAGTTTTAACAGCCTGTAGTTCTAGTGGAAATATTGAGTTTCAATATGAAAAAGTAACAAATAATCAAATCGATCATATTCATGGTGCAGGATATATAAACGGCGAAGATGATGTTGTCATTGCTACTCATACAGGTTTATATTCCTACGGTGAAGAAGGTTGGAAAGAAGCAAATGCCCAAAAACATGATTATATGGGATTTCAGGCAGTAAGTGACGGTTTCTACGCAAGTGGACATCCTGGTCAAGGTTCTGACCTTGAAAATCCGTTTGGACTAATCAAAAGTACAGATAAAGGTGCAAGTTTTGAAAAGTTAGCATTTTATGGAGAAATTGATTTCCATTATCTTGCTGCTGGGTACAATTCAAACTCAATATATGTATTTAATGAAATGCCAACAGAAAAATTACAGAGTGGCCTACATTATTCAACTGACGAAGGTAAAACATGGTCTTCATCTGCTTTAAACGGTTTCGAATCTTCATACCTTTCTAATTTTGCTGCCCACCCATCGAAAGACGAACGACTTGTAGTCGGAAGTAATGATGGACTTTATATTTCTGAAGATTTTGGTCAAAATGTAGAAAAATTAAATTCTACAAGTATGATTTCTTACGTTACATTAACCGAATCAGGTGGCTACTACACAAATTTTGATGATTCGAATGTTTATTTAAAATCATTTACATTTGAAAGTGCAAAAGAAAACGAAATTTCACTACCAGTGGAAATAATGAAAGACCCTATTATCTTTATTGCTTCTAATCCAAATAACAGTGAAGAAATAACGATCGTTACTAATAATTTAAATATTTATTTAACAAAAGATAATGGACTTAATTGGCAGAAATTAGCGTCAAATGGTGAATTAACAAAATAATATAAGGTGCTGGAGTTTACAATGTATAGTTTTCTATCTGACATTAGTGGAATGATTATTGAACCAATTTCAGTTTTTATGAATTCCTACGAACATTCGCCGATTGTTGTTGCAATTTTGCTCGGATTAATAGGAGCATTTGCACCATGTCAATTAACCGGAAATATTAGTGCCATTACGTTTTATGGCAATAGAACGATACAAAAGGGAAAAATTTGGACTGAAATTACATTCTTTATTTTGGGTAAAGTTGTTGTGTTCAGTTTAATTGGATGGCTTGCCTGGATTTTTGGACAGGCATTTGAAACAGAGATGACAAAGTACTTTACAGTATTCAGAAAAGCAATCGGACCATTATTGATCATAACAGGTCTTGTACTACTTGGATTGTTTAAAATGGAATTTCTTGGACGAATAACTGACCGTATTCCAGTCATAATGAAAGAGGGAAAACTTGGCTCCTTTTTATTAGGAGCAAGTTTTTCACTCGCATTTTGTCCAACTATGTTTGTCCTGTTTTTTGTTTGGTTAATGCCTACCGTTGTCTCCACTTCATATGGCTTTGCACTACCAGCAGTATTTGGACTCGCAACGTCTATTCCTTTATTACTTATTTTTGCTCTAACTGAAGTTTTTGATGCAAAACGAGCAATTATGAAGAATAGTAGAAATATAGGAATACTTGTACAAAAAGCAGCGGGTGTAATTCTTATTATTATTGGGATATTTGATACGCTTACTTATTGGGGAATATAGGTGAAAATGGTTCAAAAAAATGCTTGAATATTTATAAGCATTTTTTATTTGCTTTTTATATATCAATAATGGGCTATATTGAAGGTTAAAATTGATTATAATTTTTCATGTAGAATTGTACTTAAATTAATGGGGACGATTGCACAATAAAGGCAATCGTCCTTTTCTTGTTAAAGTAAAATAGTAGGAGAGTAGTAAGTTAGGAATTGCTATTAAAAAACTAAAAGCCAAGCCTCTTAACAACATACTCTTCTGTTGCATTACTGAGTAAGTCTTCCCAAGAATCGAAGTTTGATTTGTTTCTAATAAACTCATCCATTTCGTCATCTGGAATATCTTCAATGTTTTTATACTTGTTGAAAATTTCACTATTTTCAAATTCAACAAAACCATTGAAATCTGTGTTTTTTATTAAAAAAGTATCCGTTAATAACTCAGTAATCGGAATTGATTTAGTTTTTGATAATTCTTTAGCTCCTTTTTGTAATTTCTTTAGTTTGTTTAGTCCAGTGATTTTAACGCCCATTAATGACACCTCCTTTAATTGTAAATATTCTACAGAAAAGAAGAGAACCCTTTAATAAGGAAATGGGGGGGAGCATTAAAATTCCACAATCGTGTGCTTCAATTGAATAAGAACTACAAAAATAATTAAACTTTTTTATAAAGACTACATACTTAATAACAAAGAAGAAAGTATTTTGATCTATCGTTGCTCATAATACTTTCTTTTTATTTATTATTTGATTTGACTTTTAGAGTTATTTTTTATCAATCTTTAATTCAAGCCAACAAATATTTCTAAAACTTAAATAATATTAACTGTAACCAGGACAATTATAGGTTCTAAGTCTATTTAAAAAGTAAATTTAAAATGAGAAGTATTACGTTTTAATTACATTATATATTTCCTTTAATTTCTCCTTAATTTTTTCATATTTTTTTCTTAAAATACATTAATACATTAGGTAATTTAATATGGGGAGAATAATACATATGGGCAGATTTATAAGCATTGAATTTTCATTTGTAAAGAGATTATTGATGTTACTAATAGTCATTTCAATATTTTCGAACAGTTTTAATAATAAGGTAATTGAAGCAGTATCTCCTGATAAACCACTTATTACAAGTGAAGCTGCAATCTTAATAGATGGAAAAACAGGTCGAACTTTATATGAAAAAAAACCAGATAAAAAGATGAATCCAGCTAGTTTAACAAAAATTGCCACTGCTATTTATGCAATTGAAAATGGAAACCTTGATGACCTTGTAACGATCAGTCACAATGCAAGGGAAGTAGTTGGTACTAGAGTTTATTTAGAAGAAGGAGAAAAAATAACATTAAAAAGGCTTATTCAGGGGCTTCTAATCAATTCTGGGAATGATGCAGGTGTGGCAATCGCAGAACATTTGGATGGATCGGTAGAGGGGTTCGCAACTAGTTTAAATCGGTATTTAAAGGATTTAGGACTTCAAAATACAAACTTTGTTAATCCACATGGTCTATACCATCCGGAACACCAAACTACTGCCCGTGATCTCGCTTTGATTACAAAATATGCAATGAAAAATAGAGACTTCCGAGAAATATTTGGGACAAAGGAACTAAAGTGGAATGGGAAGTCATGGGATACAACCATATATACCCATCACAAATTAATGAGGCAACAACCATATGATGGGATTACTGGAGGAAAAACTGGTTATGTTGTTGAGTCTGGTATTACTTTAGTTACTACTGCAACAAGGGGAGAACTTTCATTAATTGCCGTTACTCTTAATGCCCCATCAGAAGATATTGCATATCACGATACAGTAGACCTACTTGATTATGGTTTTGACAATTTTAATGTTGAGAGTATTTCCGAAGGCCAATTGTTTGGAATCAATAACGAGGAATATATAAATAATGATATTCTTATTTATACGATTTCTAAAAATGAAAAGATTCATCAACAGATAACTAATGATGGTTTATTAGAATTAAAAAACGACTTCCAAGATGTAATTGCCACATTTCAGTTAGAGAGAATTACGACTCTTGATGATAAAAATGTATCAGAAACCAAGGATAGTCAAATAAAAGATCACAGCAATTATACATTTATATATGTTTTATTTTTTACAATGTTTGTTCTTGCCTTATTAATGATAAGCAGATGGTTCTATAGAAACTTTAATAAAAAAATGTACTACTAAAAAACTAAAATTAAAATCAATTATTTGTAGATGTTTAATTAGCCATAATAGCTTGAATATAGTTATTTCTTCAAGCTATTTTTTTGCGTAAAAGATATTATCCAAATAATTTGTCAATGTTTTTAATGAAATTTTTATGTAATTTAAAGGTTGTGGGCATACCTCTAAAGGGTATTTAATATAATTTGATATGAATTAATAAATCGATTATTTTAAAGGATGGATTTGTGGGATACTATCAGTTATTTATTTTAGTTTCATTATTAATCTTAACAGTAATTGTCATTTTATTATCAAGAATTTTAAAGAAGAATATTAAACCCATGCATGGAATGAGTATTATCATGTTTTATAGTATGAATTTTGGATTAACAATTGGTACTCTTTTTGGTGGTTTATTTCAGGGGAATTTGTTTTTATCAACAGTAGTTTCAATTTTATCTGGGTTAATTATTGGACTTATTTGTGGAAGTGTTTTTGGGATTCTCGCTGCATTAGAAGGAATAATGTCTGGACTAATGGGTGGGATGATGGGTGCCATGTTAGGTGAAATGGTTAGTCTCGAGCAAATTATTCCTCTAGTTAGAATTTTTTTATTGCTATCCATCTTAACTATATTTTTATTTGCGATATTTTCTAAGAGAAATAATTTAAAAGACACGAGTAATAAGTTTTGGGTTTTGAAACCACTTGTAATTTTAGCTTTGATTTCCTTTTATATAGAGTCTCGGAATAAATAACAATTTTTCCGGGTGAAATGAACCAAAATTACTGGAAATTGGATTGGAATGGCCTGCACAATCATTATTTTCATTGTATTTTCAAAAATGTCCATGACAAAGAAACCTATTACCATTATTTTTTTAAAAATTGACTAGGCGGCTTTAGGAAAGATGATTTCTTCAATATTTAACTGCTCTTTCTGACTGCTGTACCAAGCATCGATGTGCTGACACATCATTATGGCGTATAGGCGAATGTACCACATTTTTGTTGACCGGTGGCG
>NZ_JBMIRP010000011.1:0-12724 GCF_049202975.1 Ureibacillus sp. MALMAid1270
TACCAAGAATCACAATTTTTCTAATGTATTGAAGATAATTTCTTCAAGCTTTGTAGTATTGTAGGTTGATTCAATCATTGCTTGTATATATTCATCTTGTTGCAGCTCATTGTAATGCCACATGTACCCTTTTGCTTGGGCACAATTTTGAATAAATATCCGAATTGTTCTGCCATTGCCTTCTCGAAATGGATGGAGCATGTTTAATTCTGCTTTGAAGTAGGCTATTCGTTTTGCAGCCTCTTTAGTTGTCAGCCATTCTGATTCATTTTCAAGATGTTTAAAAATTTCTTTAGCCATAGTTTCTATGAACTGAAACTGACAGAATCTTGTATTACCCTTTGTTAATTGGACATTACGCACCTCAACAGCAAAAGTATATACATCTTGAAATAAGTGATGGTGTAGTCTAACTAAATCATTAAAAGTGAACCCCTGTACTTTATAAATCCCTTGCTCAATTTGAAAAGATCGAATGAAAAAAGCGTACTGCTCAATCTTTTCAAGTTCAACAAAATTTTCAACTTTTTGAACACTATGAGAAAGTAAAACTGTATCTTCTTCATCAAAATTATACTTTCCCATTATTCAACACGTCTCTTATTAGTTTCGGCGTTATTGGTTGGCCTGAATTCACCACTTCTATTGCCTTTTTAGCAATTATAAGATCTACCTGAAAATTTTCCAAAGTTAAATTTTTTTCAACTCGTTTGTACTCGATGGAATCCACTGTTATTTTCTTCATTTTTCTCCTCCCGCCAAGTCTAATTTCTTTTTATAGAAAAAAACAGCTTAGATTATTTAATAACCTAAGCTGTTGTTACTCATTTATGGAGACGGCGGGAGTCGAACCCGCGTCCAGAAACTCCAATACTTAAACGTCTACGCGTGTAGTTTGCCTATTTACATTTCATGCTGCATTATGCCGACAAACAGGCGTCCTGAGCACTAACTTGGAAATCTCTTGACGGTGACTCAAGTGGCACCACCGACCGTATCCCACTAAAGTTGAGCCCCACGTTCTCTACATGGGCGATAGAGAGGCAGAGCGCTACGAGACTAAGCTGCGTAAGCTAAATTTTGTTGTTTGCCAGTTATTATATAACTTCCGTTGATGACGGAGCCGAGACCTCCGACGCGCAGCTCAAGCTTGAACCATCCCTGTCGAATCCGTAACGTCCCCTTTATATAAAAGGGTCATGGCCTAGACCATGTACGGCAGTGACGCATTTAAGCATCGAACTTACTTACTAACTTACTGGCTGTATGAACATTATACCTCTCAAAACAGTAGATTTCAAGACATCTTCCCTATGTATCTCTTGGAGACATTACATAAACTTGCCTTGGAAAGTTAACTAAAATTTCCGCGCAACTTTTTGCATAATCAAATCTTGCATTCTGCCGAAATTGATATAGGACATAATCAAAATTATGCGCATTTGCACTTAATTCCGGTTATGTCGTATCTCGAAGTCGTCTGAGAGCATGATGCGACATCGAAATAGGTTTCTTTTTTCAAAAGCGCATTTCCGATTTTATTTACTGTTGTTTCGCCTTAAACGCACGCTCCATCTCACGTTTTGCTTCTTTCTTTTTCATATCATTACGCTTGTCGTAATCTTTCTTCCCTTTACCTAAGCCAATTAATAGTTTGGCATAGCCATCTTTAATGTACATTTTTAATGGAACGATAGTATAACCATCACGCTTCACGGCACCTAGTAATTCTCCGATTTGCTTTTTATGAAGCAATAGTTTTCGTACACGTAATGGATCGTGATTGAAACGATTTCCTTGCTCGTATGGACTAATGTGCATGTTGTAAATCCATGCTTCTCCATTTCTAATTTGAACGTAGGAATCTTTCAGCTGCACTTTACCAGCACGGATGGATTTGATTTCTGTACCTTGAAGAACCATACCTGCTTCGTAAGTTTCTTCTATAAAATAGTCATGGCTTGCTTTTTTATTTTGGGCTAAAACTTTCCCTGTCCCTTTTGCCATAAAACACACCTCACACAAATCAATTAGAAAAACAGAGACCTGCGCCCCCGCTTTTCTTTGCGGATTGCCAAAAGCCTCAAACTTTCCCAATCCATCAACACGAGAAAGGCTGTGTAAAAATTACTTTACTGAACTTGCTTTAGAAAGCAACTTTTTTACAGCCTATCCAACGATTTTTTATTCTTTTACTATACAATATCTCGCGAAAAACTACGAGTTATCTTTTCTTCTTTTTCTTTTTCCCTTTTTTGGCTACGCCTTCGTAAAATCTTTGCTTTTGTTTTACTTTGCGTTCGCCAGGTTTCTTATCGTCTCGCCGACGTCCTGGGCGACCATCTTCTTTTTTATCTTTTTTGTCACCACGGCCACCGCCACTGCGACCTGCATGAATTACTTTCGGTGCAGCTTTTCTCGATCTACCTGCGTGAGATTTCACCATACCGACAACTTCAAAGTCAACAGACGATTCTTCAATGACTACATTTGTTACGCGTACTTGGACTTCATCCCCAATACGGAATATGCGACCAGTATGCTCACCAACCATGATCATTTGACGGTCATCGAAACGGTAATAATCGTCTGTCATGTTGCTAATGTGGACTAGACCTTCAACCGTATTTGGTAACTCAACGAAAATACCGAAGTTCGTGATGGAAGATACCATACCCTCGAATTCTTCGCCAATTTTATCAGACATGAATTGTGCTTTTTTCAATGCATCTGTATCACGCTCCGCATCAACAGCACGGCGTTCACGATCAGATGTGTGGTCCGCAATTTCATCCATTGCTTGCGCCCATTTAAATATTGTCTCCTTAGAAACGTCACCCTGTACTAAATAAGTTCGGATTAATCGATGAACGATTAAGTCTGGGTATCGACGAATTGGCGATGTGAAATGCGTATAATAATCCGTTGATAAACCAAAGTGTCCGATTGATTCTGGATAATATTTTGCTTGTTGCAATGAACGAAGTAACATCGTAGAAATAACCGGTTCCTCTGGTAATCCTTCAATTGCCTTAATAATTTCCTGCAACGCTTTTGGATGTACTGAATTACCAGTCCCTTTCACCACTAATCCAAAATTCGTAACAAATTCAAAGAATCGATTTAACTTTTCAGGTTTTGGATCTTCGTGAATTCGGTAAATAAACGGTACATTCATCCAATGGAAGTGCTCTGCAATCGTTTCATTCGCTACTAACATGAACTCTTCAATAAGACGTTCAGCTGTTCCACGTTCACGTAACACGATGTCAATAGGCCATCCATCTTCATTTACCAATACTTTCGACTCTTTAAAGTCAAAGTCAATCGCACCACGTTCAAAACGTTTATTGCGTAGAACTTCCGCTAATTCTTCCATATCCTTAAACATCGGAACAAGTGGTTCATAGCGTTCGATTAAATCTTTATCTTCGTCGACTAAGATTTTATTCACATCGGAATACGTCATACGCTCCGTTGTTTTAATAACACTTTGGAAGATTTCGTGCTCAACGACATGCCCATTTCGATCAATAATCATTTCACAAGATAATGTTAGACGGTCCACTTGAGGATTCAATGAACAAATCCCGTTCGATAATCGATGCGGAATCATTGGAATTACTCGGTCTGTTAAATAAACACTCGTACCGCGCTCATATGCTTCTCGGTCAAGTAAAGAACCTTCGCGAACATAGTAACTTACATCGGCAATATGTACGCCGAGTTTATATTTACCATCTTCTAATTTTGTAACCGTAACAGCGTCATCTAGGTCTTTCGCATCGGCGCCGTCAATCGTAACGATCATTTCATTTCTTAAATCACGGCGACCTACTAGATCATCTTCCGAAATCTCATCTGGCACTTGAGCTGCTGCATCAACAACTTCTTTCGGAAATTCTGGTGGGATACCGTGTTTGTAAATGATTGATAAAATATCGACACCTGGATCATTTTTATGTCCAAGGATTTTCGTAATAATCCCTGTTGCGGATTTGATTTCACTTGGCCAGTTTACAATTTCAACAACTACTTTATGGCCATCCACTGCACCAAGAGAGTCTTCTTTTGTAACGAAGATGTCCATGTTAAGTTTTTTATCGTCTGGAACAACAAATCCAAATCCACGATTCGCTTGATACGTTCCGACAAAGGTTGTTTGACCACGTTCGATTACTTTTGTAATTGTACCTTCTCTTCGGTCCCCTGAAGATTCTTTTAATACGCGAATTAAAACGATATCGCCATTGATCGCACCATTGATTTCATGTGGTGGGATGAAAATATCATCCATGCCTTCCTCTTCAGGTGTTACAAATCCGAATCCTTTTGCGTGTCCTATAAATTTCCCACGCAATAAATTCATACGTTCTGGCAATCCATAACGGTTTGAACGAGAGCGTACGACGTAGCCCTGATCTTCCATGCGGACCAATGTTTTGATTAGTTCTTTAAATTCATCGGCATCTTCTAGTCCAAGTAGTTCTTCTATTTCATCTACTTTTAGCGGTTTGTAGTCCTCTTCTTTCATGAGGTCTAACAGTCGCTGTTGTAGTTCATTTGTTTGAGCCACTACTTTCCCTCCTTTTTGTAAAGCGAATCTCTTTGTTAGGTATACTTTAGTTTTTACTGATTCAAACTATTCATTCCAGTCAAGTGAATCTAAAAATTTTAAGATGGTTTCGTGAAGTTCACCTTTTTCCTTGTCGAGCGTAATGACATGACTAGAATGCTCAAACCAAACGATTTCCTTCTTTAAGGATTCCACTTCATCGTAGATAATATGAGCAGACTGTGGGTCAATTACTTCATCGTGAGTCGATTGAATAACCAAAATAGGTGTATAAATCATGTCTAATTCACTGCGAACATCTTTGATTAGTTTCTGTAGCTCTGGAAGTGATGGCATTCCTTTTTTTCGAATTTCCTCCACTTCTTGTTCTGCTTGAGCCTCATCTATTCCATCAAAACGTTTGTATTCTTTCGCATATTTAAGAACACCTTCAAACATTTTGTCAGTCGTTCTCATCGACATTGGTGAACACATCGTGATGATTCCTTTGAGCTCTGTTTGCATGGCAAGTTTTAATGAAAATACGCCACCTAATGAAAGGCCAGCAACTGCAATTTCCTCGTAGCCTTCTTGTTTCAGCGTTTCATATCCTTTAAGAACATCTTCCCACCAATCAGATGGCGATGTTTCGATTAATTCTTCTGGTGGAACACCATGCCCTTTATAATGTGGCGCATGACAAGTATATCCGTTCTTTTCAAGGAATCGTCCTAACATACGGACATCCGACGAACTGCCAGTAAAACCATGTAATAACAATACCGCCCGTGGGCCAGCCTTATAGAAAAATGGTTCGATTTTTATTTTACGCAAAATGCAAATCCTCCAAGAATTTCTTAAGTTGTATTTGTGAAACACTTGACGTGTCAATTTATGAGCAAACTACATAATATTTCCTCAGTTTTATTATAAATGAAAAAGCCTAACCATGCTCGGCTAGGCTTTTATTATTTTTAACTATTGAGTATTTTATTTCAAAATTATAGTTTAACTACTAAAAGAGCTAAAATAAAGAACAAAACTGCAAGTACGATTGTCGCTCTATGTAAAACTAAATCTAAACCTCTTGCTTTTTGTTTCCCGAACAGTTGCTCAGCTCCACCTGAGATGGCTCCTGATAATCCTGAGCTTTTACTAGATTGTAATAAAACAGCAACAATTAATGCCAAGCTTACGATGATCAGTAATGTAACTAATAACGTATGCATAAACTCCACCTCCTGAAATCGAAACTTCACAACAAAATACAGTATACCAAAATAAGTCTATTATGACAATAAACAATTCGTTTCTGCTATTATTGAGTACTTGTTTCTTTAGTATAACTGGATTATTTATTTTATTCTATATTTTTAGTGAAATTTGGGATTTTTTTGTGGTTTCTTAATACTAATGAATGAAATGTTTTTCACTACTGAAAATAATATGATATTCTCTGCAATTCGTTTATTTTTTTTGTAAATTTAATAGACTTTTTATCTATTCTTTCAGAATATTATTGATATTCCGAATCCACTTCACTATAATAATGCATACCAAATTAATAAAAAGGTAGGTTACATATCATGAATGCACTACAAAAAATAGGAAAATTCGCAGGGGACACATTTGCTATCTGGGTACTACTTGCAGCTGGTCTTGCAATGTGGACACCTGAAAACTTTACATGGCTTGCCCAGTACATCACTCCATTATTAGGGATCGTCATGTTCGGTATGGGAATGACGTTAAAACTGAATGACTTTAAATTAGTAGTAAGGTATCCAAAAGGCGTATTTATCGGTGTAATCGCTCAATTCGTTGTAATGCCATTACTTGCATTCGGATTAGCAAAACTATTCCAACTTCCTCCTGAATTAGCTGTTGGGGTAATTTTAGTAGGATGTTGTCCAGGTGGTACATCATCGAACGTTATGACTTTATTAGCAAAAGGGAATACAGCTTTGTCAGTAACAATCACTTCCGTTACGACTTTATTAGCACCAATCATGACACCTGCATTAATCTACTTCCTTGCAAGTGCATGGTTACCAGTTGATTTCATGGCAATGTTCATGTCAGTAGTACAAGTTGTATTAGTTCCGATCGTTCTTGGAGCAATTGCTCAATTCTTCTTTAGACCAATCGTTTCTAAAGCAGTTGACATTCTTCCAGTAGTATCTGTTATCGCGATCGTATTAATCGTTGCCGCTGTAGTAAGTGGTAGCCGTGATCGAATTATTGAATCTGGTTTATTCATTTTAGCGATCGTTATTTTACACAACGGTTTAGGATACTTAGTAGGATATGGTATCGGTAAAGTATTCAACTTAAAATATGAAGATAAAAAAGCAGTTTCAATCGAAGTTGGTATGCAAAACTCTGGTTTAGGGGCTTCCCTAGCAACAGCTCACTTCCCTGACCCAATCACTGCAGTACCAAGTGCAATCTTCAGCTTCTGGCACAACATCTCAGGTCCAATCTTAGCGACTTACTGGTCAAGTAAAGCAAGCCGTATGGTGAAAGCTGCTGGAGATGGCGATGGCGATGGCGATGGCGGTGGCGGTCAAGTTGAGAAAAAAGTAGACGAAAAAGAAAAAGTGAACGCGTAAATTTGCGTTTTGCATAGGTATGGCTGCCCCAAATTACAAGTTTGGGGCAGTTTTTATTTTTGGGTTTCATTTCCTGATTATTGATTTTATTATAGTAGGTAGGAGGAGGTGAGACGGACGGTGATATTGTTGGAGCGAACTAGACCAAATAAATTAGCAATGTTAGAGGCTTTACTTTTGCGACTCTACCCTGATGATCCAGACTTCACATATTTTAAAGAATCTTACTATCGACAAGTAGCTGGTTACGAGGGTGAAAATCGGGTTGACCGAGAATGGTTTGATATGTTGAATCTAGGTCCTCATTATTTACTTTTCAATTACGAATATGAAAATGAACTTGGTAATCCACACCAAATAGATACCCTATTGCTTACGACTAAATTTATTCTGATTGTTGATGCGAAAAATGTTTCTGGGCAAGTTGATATCGATGAATATAAACACCAAATGTTAGTGACAAAACCAGACGGATCTCTTAAAAGTTATTCAAACCCGATCGATCAAGTCAAGCGACACTCCCAGCATCTGAATAGTTTGTTGAACCAGTTCAAAATTCCCCTTCCAATTGCTATGGCAGTTGTCTTTTCAAATCCTGCAACCATCATTGGTAATGTCCCCAAAAACTTTGCGATATTCCATGCTAGCGGTTTGAGATTCTATGTCTATAATCTCTTATCAAACTATCCAGAAACACTTTCTGAGAAACAACTGAAAAAACTCTCATCACTGATTCTATCTAAATTAAAGCGAAAAGAAGTTAGGCCAACTATCTCTTTGTCTCGCATTAGAAGAGGTGTACTCTGTGAAATATGCGATTTCAAAGTTCAAATGATCTACAAAACCGGAAATTGGCAATGCCCTAAATGCGGAGTACGAAACAAAAATGCCATACGCCGCGCTTTGAACGACTATCGGTTATTGATAAGTGATAGGATAACAAATAAAGAGTTTCGGGAGTTTTTTGATGTTGAGTCTATTGATGCAGCTTCAAAATTATTAATAAGATTGAATTTAAAAGCTTTTGGAGAAAAACGAGGGAGATATTATATAATTCCTGAAAATATTTATAGCAAATAATGAAATTTGTAATACGAGAATCAATTCTATTGGAATGATTCTCTTTTTTATTTTAGTAGAGAATGAAAGATTATACTGCTTGTGTTCTGAATAGTGACTGTGTGGCGAATATTTATTCCATTTTAGCGAATATCTTATCTGGTTCAACCTGATTCTGACTGGATGGCGAATATTCTCTTGATTTTGGCGAATAACTCTTACATTCTGGCGAATACTTGTTCATTTTTGGCGAATATCTTATTTGATTCAACCTGATTCTGACTGGATGGCGAATATTCTCTTGATTTTGGCGAATAACTCTTACATTCTGGCGAATACTCGTTCGATTTTGGCGAATATCTGAAGCTCAGATTATTTCAATCACGTCTCCCTGTTAAAGCTGCCCCCATTTTCACACAAAAAGGACCTCTTTCCTAAGAAAGAGGTCCACAAATCAAGACAAAACCCGATTACTTCTTAATATTATAAAACGACTTCAACCCTAAGTACTGTGCAGTTCCGCTTAGTTGGTCTTCGATGCGTAATAATTGGTTGTATTTCGCAACGCGGTCTGTGCGGGATGGGGCACCAGTTTTGATTTGGCCTGCGTTTGTTGCTACTGCGATGTCGGCGATAGTTGCGTCTTCAGATTCACCAGAGCGGTGAGAGATTACTGCAGTGTAGCCTGCACGTTTTGCCATTTCGATTGCGTCTAAAGTTTCTGTTAAAGTACCGATTTGGTTAACTTTAATAAGGATTGAGTTACCTACGCCTTGTTCAATACCTTGAGATAATTTAGTTGTGTTTGTTACGAATAGATCGTCACCTACTAATTGTACGCGACCACCGATGCGCTCAGTCAACAGCTTGTGACCAGCCCAGTCGTTTTCATCTAATCCGTCTTCAATTGAGATGATTGGATACTTAGATGTTAACTCTTCGTACCAAGCAACCATTTCTTCAGAAGTTTTCACAACGCCTTCACCAGCTAAGTGGTATTTGCCGTCTTCTTTATTGAATAACTCAGAAGATGCAACGTCCATTGCTAATTGAACTTCTTCGCCTGGTTTGTAACCTGCACGCTCGATTGCTTCTAAGATTACAGTGATAGCTTCTTCGTTAGAACCTAGGTTTGGAGCAAATCCACCTTCATCACCAACAGCTGTATTGTAGCCTTTTTCTTTAAGAACTGCTTTTAAGTTGTGGAAGATTTCAGCACCGATACGTAATGCATGGCGGAAGCTTTCTGCACCTACTGGCATAACCATGAATTCTTGGATGTCTACGTTGTTATCCGCATGTGCACCACCGTTTAAGATGTTCATCATTGGAACAGGTAGTTGTTTTGCATTTACCCCACCAAGGTATTGATATAAAGGTATATCTAAGTAGTCAGCAGCAGCATGTGCAACAGCTAATGAAACACCAAGGATCGCGTTTGCACCAAGTTTACCTTTATTATCAGTACCATCAAGTTCGATTAAAGCTTTGTCGATTACTACTTGATCTAGTACAGAGTAGTTTCCTTCTAATTCATCAGCGATGATTGTGTTTACATTTTCAACTGCTTTTAAAACACCTTTACCAAGATAGCGAGATTTGTCGCCGTCGCGTAATTCAACTGCTTCGTATTCCCCAGTTGATGCACCTGATGGCACGATTGCGCGTCCAAATGCGCCTGACTCTGTAAATACTTCAACCTCTACTGTTGGATTACCGCGTGAATCTAATACTTCGCGAGCATAAACTTGTGTAATAAATGGCATTGTTTTCAAGTCTCCTTATTAATCAATTTTATTATGACAATAAAATATCGTCTTTATCATATATTTAATGGCAATAAAGCCTAAAACCCTAATTTTCCCCTCAATAAACCAGCAGAATTCCGGACGGACAAGCTCTATCGCCAAATTCCAAATAAAAACCTACTTCACTACTTCAAACAATGGCTTCCCTGTCATCTCTTCCGGCTGTTTCAAACCTAACAATTTCAGCATTGTTGGTGCAAGATCGGCTAAAATTCCACCTTCTCGAATCTCAATGCCTTCCTTCGTCACGATCACCGGAACTGGGTTAGTTGTATGAGCTGTCATCGGCTCTCCTTCTAAAGTTACTACCTCGTCGGAGTTCCCGTGGTCAGCTGTAATAATTGCAGCGCCGCCTTTTTCTAAAATGGCGTCCACTACTTTACCTAAGCATTCATCAACTACCTCTATTGCTTTAATCGTCGGTTCTAGCATACCGCTATGTCCTACCATATCAGGGTTAGCAAAATTTAAGAGAATCGCGTCGAATTTGTCGGCTTCGATTTCAGCAACAAGTGCTTCTGTTACTTCGTAAGCACTCATTTCTGGTTTCAAATCGTAGGTTGCTACTTTAGGTGAAGGAATTAAAATTCGCTCTTCACCAGGGAATTTTTCCTCACGTCCACCACTCATAAAGAAAGTAACATGTGGATACTTCTCAGTTTCAGCGATGCGAAGTTGTGTTTTACCACTTCTTGCAATCACTTCACCGACAGTATTAACTAAATCAATATTTTCAAACGCCACAAGTGCATTAACATCCGCACTATAATGTGTGAATGAAACGAACGATAAATTCTGTGGATGTTTTTCAGAAAGTTTAAAGCCAATGAACTTGTCGTTTGTGAAAACAGTTGATAATTGGATTGCACGGTCTGGACGGAAGTTGAAGAACACAACCGCGTCATTTGTGTCAACCGTAGCAACTGGTTTCCCTTCCTGCGTAATTACAAAAGGAATGACAAACTCATCGTTTACTTCACGACTGTAGGAGCTTTCGACACCAATTTTTGCACTAGGAGCAGTTTGCCCGATTCCATCTACAAGTGCATTGTAAGTTAACTGAACTCTCTCCCAGCGTTTGTCGCGGTCCATTGCATAATAACGACCGTGGATTGACGCGAACTTACCAACGCCGATTTCATTCATTTGCTTTTCTGTTTCTTCGATATATTCAAGTGCTGTAGTTGGTCCAACATCACGGCCATCTAAGAATCCATGTACATACACTTCGTCTAACTTATGTTGTTTCGCAAGTTTCAATAAAGCAAATAAATGCTCGTAATGACTATGTACACCACCATCTGACAACAAGCCCATCAGATGTAGTTTTGAATTGTTTGCTTTTACGTGTTCGATTGCTTTTAGGAACTTCTCATTTTTGAAAAAGTCACCTTCACGAATCGATTTATGAATTCGTGTAAGACTTTGATAAACAATACGGCCTGCGCCAATGTTTAAGTGTCCTACCTCAGAATTTCCCATTTGACCATCCGGTAACCCAACAGCCTCACCACTAGCTGTTAACGTTGAATGCGGAAATTGGTTCCAATAACGATCAAAATTAGGTTTCTTTGCTTGTGCTACAGCATTTCCAAACTGTTCGTCACGGAAAGCAAAGCCGTCTAATATAATTAATGCTACGGGTTGTTTAGGCATTGCCGCCGCCTCCAATTATAAATTAATTCAAATCCAAAACTTGAAATCCGAACCCACTCAGCTGACAATTTAGCCGGCCGACATCACCACGCGAACTTCACGCTTATTTTATTCACCAATTGCATTTCTAACTAAAGCTAAAAACGACTCTTCTTGTAAGCTTGCACCACCGACTAATGCACCGTCGATATGTTCTTTTGATAAAAGTTCACGGATATTTTCCGGTTTCACGCTTCCGCCGTATTGAATGCGAATCGCTTCTGCACATTCTTTACCGAATAATTCTTCGATTTCTTTACGAATGACTCCACATACTTGATTCGCATCATCTGCTGTTGCTGTTTTGCCTGTTCCGATTGCCCAGATTGGCTCGTAAGCAATTACAGTATGTTTAACTGCCTCTGCTTCAAAGCCGTTTAGTGCAGCTTTAATTTGGCTACGAACTTTATCTTCTGTTTGATTTGATTCGTGTTCTTCTAATGTTTCTCCACAGCAAATAATTGGGACGATTCCATTAGCTAAAGCTGCACTCACTTTTTTATTCACTGCTTCATCTGTTTCATTAAAATACTGTCTACGTTCTGAGTGGCCCAGAATGACATAATCAGTATTAATAAAAGCTAGTTGTTTAGGACTGATTTCGCCTGTATAGGCACCTTCATTTTCATAATGCATGTTTTGTGCACCAATTGCTAAATCGGTGTCACTTGCTATGTCAATTAAAGTAGGTAGATATAAGGCTGGAGCACAAATCACTGTATCTACATCAGATGCGGTAGGAATTTGATCTCGTACTGATTCAACAAATTCAGCTGCTTCTTGAATCGTTTTATACATTTTCCAATTCCCTGCAATAATTGGTTTACGCATGAACGTCTCCTCCTTATTTATCAATAGACTCTCGGCATTCGCCGAGCTTTGTGGTTCAAGGATTTTCCTCAAACCAATTTATTTCATCCCTCCTATTTTAGGTGGGATTTTTTAATGTTCATTTTTTTAAAACTGGAAATTAATTATCAAAATATTTTCACGAA